>NZ_JAYWFT010000001.1:0-157003 GCF_043778725.1 Flavobacterium sp.
GAAACCGATTATAGAATTACCAAAGGAACAGGTTGGTTGGAAATTGGAGGTTGCGGAATGGTAGATCCAAATGTGTTAAAAAATTGTGGCATCAATCCAGACGAATTCTCAGGTTTCGCCTTTGGAATGGGAATCGAACGCATCGCAATGTTACTGTATCAAATTGGCGATATTAGAATGTTTTTTGAAAATGACGTTCGTTTCTTAGAGCAATTTAAATCAAGTATATAAATAAGACAAAAGATAATAGACAGATAGATGACAGATGTATCTTGGTCTATTCTCTTTTAGTTTATCATCTATTATCTAAACAATGAAATCAGACATCATAATTCCAAAAGTAGAAAATGTATTCATGGCAGCCGTTCAAGAATGGAGCGATGACTTCATGGAAAAAGTTTGGTATGTTTATTTGGTAAACGATTCTGACTTTGATTTAGACAGCGTAATGGTAGTTTCTAAAGCATTTGGAACCATTGATGGCGAAATGAAAAAAACGTCACTATTGCGTCATGCATTTATAAATGTTCCTGCTGTTTCTGTAGTTAAAATAGAAATGATAGAAAGCAATGTGCTGCGATTGAACAACGAGTTTATGGTTACTTATTTTATAAAAAATACATTATACGACAAGACATTCATCTTTAGAGCACAAACCATAACACCAGATTATGTTGAAGAAGTGCCAATTTTATTTGTCGATGGCGTTATTGTGAGGTAACAAAAAAGGGATAAATACTTTACTATTTATCCCTTTTTTTATTTTAGTTGATTGTCTTTTTTCTCATTTTTCACTTTGGCTTTCCAGTTGAAATAACCAAGGACAAAAATTCCTATTCCAATATAAATAAAACTTTTGATATAAAAATTTGTGGAAGAAAGTTGTTTCATAATAGGATTTTCTTTCAAATCAAATAATGTAGTGAAAATCACCATAAAAATTCCCCAAAACCCACCAGTTTTAACCTGGTATTTCCATCTTTCACTCATAATTAATCTAATTTATCGGTTAATTTTTTAAACACCGATTTAGCATCTTTTCCTTCGTACAAAATTTCATAAACTGCATCAATAATAGGCGTTTTTGCTCCGTATTCTTGGTTAAGTTTATAGGCACTTTTTACAGCATAATATCCTTCTGCAACCATGCTCATTTCCATCATCGCCGATTTTACCGTGTAACCTTTTCCAATCATGTTGCCAAACATTCTATTTCTAGAAAACACAGAATATCCAGTAACTAATAAATCGCCTAAATATGCCGAATTATTAATGTTACGTTTCATTTTGTGAACTTTTCTAATAAATTTTTTCATCTCTCGAATGGCATTACTCATAATCACCGATTGAAAATTATCGCCATAACCCAATCCGTGTGCAATTCCGGCAGCAATGGCATAAATGTTTTTCAACATCGCAGCATATTCTGTTCCGATAATGTCATCAGAGATTTTAGTTTTGATATAATTTCCTGCTAGAACTTTAGCAACAACTTTAGCTTTAGCCGAATCACCACAAGCAATTGTCAAATAGGAAAGACGTTCAAGGGCAACTTCTTCTGCGTGACAAGGTCCAGTTATTACACCAATATTTTCAAACGGAATATCAAATTTTTTATTGAAATGTTCGCCAACAATCAAAAACGTTTCAGGAACAATTCCTTTAATGGCAGAGAAAATTACTTTATCTTTTAAGCTTACAGTAAGTTTTTCCAACTCGGCACTTAAAAAAGCAGACGGAATTGCAAATATGATATAATCGGCATAAGCAACTGCTTCATTAATATCAGATGTTAACCTTAATTTTTTTATATCAAATTCAACTGAACTTAAATAATTTGGATTGTGCTTTTGAGTTTTTATGTGATCAATTGCCGATTCATTTCTCATGTACCAAGCAATTTCATCTAGATTTACACACAACATTTTTGCAATTGCAGTAGCCCAACTTCCGCCACCAATTACTGCAAATTTTGGATATTGATTCATTTGTAGTTTGTTTGAATCATCAAAAATACTCTTTTTTATTTAATCACAAACTCATTTCTGGGCTTATAAAAAGCAATGATGAGTTAAAATAGAATTTAAACTTTAACTTATATTTATGATTTTCAACACAATAACACTTTATGTGCTACGTTATTGTTATATATGATTTCTGTTAGGTTGATTTCATACAAGTTAGTTAGTTAAAAATTTTGTTTTGGGGTTTGAAAAAAGGCGTTCAGGAAAATAATTCTTGAACGCCTTTTGATTTTTACTAATTACTAAAATTTAATAACTCATTTCAACGATTTCTCTAACCTTTTCTGGAGTGATGTTTTGTTTTTCTCCAAGACCTTTCCAACCTCTTTCTGTGAAACGGTTTACGATAAATTCGGCTGTATCTTTATAGTTTTCAGTGTTTTCTGAAAGTTTGGTTTTCATTCCCATGGTGTGGAAAAATTCGACTGTTTTTTCAATAGCTTTTTCGGCTTTTTCATCTACAGAATTTCCTGTGATGTTAAAAACGCGTTCGCCGTATTGTGCCAATTTATCTTTCTTGGTTTCAAACATCACGCGGTATAAACTTGGAGCAATAATTGCCAAAGTTCGTGCATGATCTATTTCGTACAAAGCAGTCAGTTCGTGACCAATCATGTGGGTTGCCCAATCACTTGGAACGCCTTTTTGAATTAGTCCGTTTAAAGCCATAGTTGCACACCACATATAGTTGGATGCCAGTTTATAATCACTTGGATTTTCAACAACATTTGGACCAATTTCTACTAGTGTTTGAAGAATACTTTCTGCAAAACGATCTTGCAAAAGTGCGTCGTGCGGATAGGTTAAATATTGTTCCATAACGTGCGTAAAAGCATCAATTACACCATTCTGAATTTGACGTTTTGGCAATGATGTAATCACCGTTGGATCGCAAATAGAGAACTTTGGAAACAATGCGCTTCCTCCAAGAGTTAATTTTTCTTGCGTTGCATCAATAGTTACAACTGCACCCGAATTCATTTCTGAACCAGTTGCAGGTAAAGTTAAAACGGTTCCGAAAGGAATAACTTTAGTCAAATCGGTAAAAAGCACTTTTTTCTTTAAAATATCAATTGGATTTCCTTCGTAATGCGTTGCACCCGAAATAAATTTCACGCCATCAATTACGCTTCCGCCACCAACAGCAAGAATGAAAGTGATGTTTTCTTGTTTGATAATTTCAACGGCTTTCATCAAAGTTTCAAATCTCGGATTTGGTTCAATTCCTCCAAATTCGACGATTTCAAATCCTTTCAAAGCTGCAATTACAGCTTCGTGAACGCCATTTTTAAAGATGCTTCCGCCACCATAAGCCAACAAAACTTTAGCATTTGCTGGAACAAGTTTTGATAATTTTTCGGTTTGTCCTTTTCCAAAAATGTAGTTGGTAGGATTGTATAATTCGAAGTTTAACATGTTTTATTTTTTTAATTGTACCAATAATTTTTGCGCCACAAGTTTAGACGATGCCGGATTTTGTCCAGTAATTAACAATCCGTCTTCAACAGCGTAAGGTAACCAATTTTCTCCTTTAGAATAAATTGCACCGTTTTCTTGTAAAACATCTTCTAGTAAAAACGGAACTATTTTTGTCAATCCAACAGCTTCTTCTTCGGTATTAGAAAAACCGGTTACTTTTTTTCCTTTTACTAAAAATTCTCCGTTTACTTTTACATCTTTCAAAACTCCTGGAGCATGACATACAAATCCAACAGGTTTGTTATTGGTGTAAAATGCTTCAATTAAAGCAATGGAGTTTTTGTCTGTAGCTAAATCCCACAGTGGTCCATGTCCACCAGGATAAAAAACAGCATCGTAATCTGCCTGATTTACATCGGCTAATTTTAAAGTATTTTTTAATTTTGATTGCAATTCGGTATCATTATCAAAACGTTTTGTGTCTTCTGTCGCGGCAGATGGATCTTCACTTTTTGGATCAATTGGAGGTTGTCCGCCAAGTGGAGTTGCAATTGTAATTTCTATTCCTTGATCTAATAATTCGTAATAGGGCGCAGCCAATTCTTCTGTCCAATATCCAGTTTTTTCGCCTGTATTTCCTAATTTGTCGTGAGATGTAACCACGAATAATACTTTTTTCATAACTTTTTCTTTTTGATTTTTAATTTGTGATGTGTTGTTATCTTCCGATTGATATTTGCAACCATAGAATAACAAAGGTAGCAATGCTAAGAGTTTTAGATATTTCATTTGTTTTATTATTTGTTACAAAATTACTTTGTTTAGTAGTTTTAAGAAATGATGAAAATCACAAATTTAATGTGACATAACTCACTTTTTTGAGCTAGAATTAAATCTACTCAAGGTTTCACGCGACACACCAAGATAAGAAGCAATGAATTTTTTGGGTACTTTTTGAAAAAGTATTGGGTTTGAAAGCAATAATTTATCGTAACGTTCTTGCGGATTATTGTTAAGCATTGATAAAATTCGTTGTTGCAAAGCGACATAACCCGAATTGGATTTTTTTCTAAAAAAATGTTCAATTTTATGCAGTTCCGAACATAGTTTTTCTCGGTTTTCTAGCGATAAAGATAGCAATTCGCATTCTTCAATACAATCTATGTATAGTGTTGCATTGGTTTTATTAAAGTAGGCCTGAAAATCGGTAATCCACCAGTTTTGAGTAGCAAATTGAACAATATGTTCCTTCCCATTAGAATCTATATGATACGATTTTAAGCAACCATTAAGTACAAAATAATCATTTTTTACACCGTCATTCTCCTGAACAAGAAATTGGTGTTTCTTGAGTTTTTTGGTTTCAAAGTGAGATAATACATACTCAAATTCTTCACCGGTTAACGACGATATTTCCTCTATTTGCTGACGAAGTAAATGCATTTTAATTAAATTGAATTACAAAGATAATAGTTACATTTTATTAATAGAAATCTTTTATATTTGTGTAACATATACGCATTAAAAAATGTCTGAAAATCAAAATATAAAAATTGCAGTCGACGCCATAGTTTTTGGATATCAAAATGGAAAATTATACGTTTTATTAATTCAACAAAAATTTGGAACCGAAACATCATATTGGGCTTTGCCTGGAGGTTTGGTTCACTACAATGAATCGCTTCAAGATGCTGTGCAACGCGAATTGAAAGAAGAAACCAATGTTACAGTAAATTATCTTGAGCAACTTTACACCTTTGGCGATGATGTAAATCGAGATCCAAGAAATCGTGTAATTTCGGTGGCTTATTTTGCTTTGGTTGACTTGTCTAAATTTAAAATCAAAGCCGATTCTGATGCCGAAAAGGTACAATGGTGCGCTGTTGATGAAATTCCAGAATTAGCTTTTGATCATAATGAAATGATTGAAAATGCTGTAAATAGATTAAAATCAAAATTATCGTATCAACCTGTTGGGTTTGATTTATTGCCAAAAGAATTTCTTTTTTCAGAATTGGAGCATTTATATTGCATCATTTTAAATAAAGAAATTGACAGAAGAAATTTTAGAAAAAAGATTTTAAGCTTCGGAATTATTGAAGAAACCAATCAATTTTCACCAATAAAAACAGGACGACCAGCCAAATTATTTAGATTTAATTCCATAAAATATAAAGCATTTCTTGACAAAGGTTTTCATTTTGAAATCAAGTTAGCTTAACAAAAACACATTACGATGCTACAACCATTTCCATTTCATGCCAATCTTAGAGATCATTTTAAAAATCAAGGTAAAACTTGGAGTTGGTTTTCTGAAGAGAAAGTAAAAGAAGAACAACGTGAAACGTATAAAACCGATTTGCTAAAAAATTCTTATAGAATTGACCAAGAAACTGAGCCAAAAGTGTACGAAATTTTGACTGTTGCCAAAGATAAATTGGGCATTATAATTCCGGTTACAATGTATCAATCGCAAACTATTGAAGCCAATAATGCCGGAATAGTTTTCTTCGAAAATGAAGCGCACATTATTCTGTCAGGGACAATTTTGAAATTGCTAGACGACGCCGAATTACTGGCATTATTGGGTCACGAATTGTCGCACATTTTACTTTATACAATAGAAAACGGCGATTTTGAAATTACAAATAGAATTATAAACACTATTGCAAATGACAATAATAGTGAGTTATTTTACTATGAAACAGCACGTTTATTTCAGCTTTACACCGAGTTATTTTGCGATTTAGGTGCGCTTAAAGTTTGCGAAAGCCTAGAAGTTACCATCAATACGTTAGTGAAATTAAATACAGGATTGGAAAAAGTATCGGCTGAAAGTTACCTGAAACAAGCCAATGAAATTTTGGATAGAATTAATGAAGGTTCAAGTGGCGAAACACATCCTGAGAATTTTATTCGTGCCAAATCGTTACAGATTTATCAAACGGACAAGGTAAATTATCATATACAAATTGAGAAAATAATTTCAGGAAAAACCGATTTGCATCAGCTTAATTTGTTTTCTAAACAAGCGGTTTTCGACATCACCAAAGAATTAATTGCGATAATTTTAAAACCAAAATGGACACAATCGGACTATTGTATTGCACTTTACAAACAGTATTTCAAGAATTTTGATAAAAAAAATGATGTTTTTATTGATGAAGCATTCAAATTGAAAATTGCCAATAGTAAAAAGAATCTAAAAGAATATTATGCCTACGTAATGCTGGATTTTGCACTTTGCGATTCCGATTTAAAAGAGGGTTTTGTAGGTCATATTTTAGATATTTCGGAACAATTAGAGCTAGAAGACAGCTTGAAAACGGTTCTTAAAAAAGAGCTCAATTTAACCGAAAAAACGTTTAAAACCTACTGTCAAACTTGCACAACAACCTTGAATTCTATTTTAGAATCTTCTCAAGAAAATACCTATTAACGATGAATAAGCCCATAAAAGAAACCGCATTTTATAAATTTATCATTGAAAATTTCGAAAAAGGAAGTTTTACAAATGATGATATTATTGCAGTAATTATACCTTTGTTAAAAAAGGTTTCCGAAATTCATAATCAAGGAAAAGTTGCTTCTTTACACGATATTTCAACTATTTTTATTGATAACAATCGTTTAAATATTGAAGATATAACTCTCGTTAGTAAACAAAATGCGGCTCCAATTTCTAAATTGTTTATTAGTAAAAGTAGTGCTTTCGAAATTACTGGCGAAGTGTACAATTCTATAAAAATTGGTGAAGAAACAACCAGAGAATATGCTGATAAAGCCGTTTCCGACAATCAAAATGAGACCAATAAAGCAGTTTATCTCAAAGATTATACTTGTTTCGAATTTCAATTTGACCATCACGATCCACTAACCGATATTTTTGTTTTGGGTCAGATAATGGCAAGTATTGCGTTTCAGTTTGATTTTACAGATGTTGAAGATGTGAAAAAGTTTGTTGATTATCGCAAGCAAATGTATTTCTTGAACAGCAAAATTCATCCTGCAATTGCCAATATTATTTTGGGAATGACCGAATTAAATCGCGAAAAACGCTGGAAAGATGCTAACGAAATTATAGAAAAACTTCAAAATTATAGAGATTATAATCCCGAAACCGAATATGATTTGGCAACTTTGGTGGATGCAAAAAAGCAAAATCGAAATCAATTTATACACGAAAAACTTCGCAATAGACTTTTTGATAACAGCCGTCGCAATAGACTTTTATATTTTCAACCCAATTTAAAATTTTTAAATCTTACCATTTCATCGGTTCCGCAAGTTCTTAATTATCAAAACATTGATCCGAATACTATTTTTTATTGGAATCCCGAAATATCCAAAAAAATTATCAATACAAGTACGATTTCACTCAACAAATATTTGCAAATTGAAGACAATCCGTACATAATTCCAACGCTGGATAAAATTAGGTTAGAATCGAATAAAGACATCAACGAATATGGTTTTAGTCAGTTAAAATTGGCATTGTGTAACCTCAATTGGTTCAATACTAAAGAAAACAGTTCTGAAAAAATTGTGTCACCTTTATTGTTAGCGTCGGTAACTTTGACTAAAAAGAAAGGTTTAAAAGACCAATATTCGTTAGAATTTCTTGATTCTGAAGTCGAAATAAATCCTGTTTTGGCCAATATGCTTAAGGATTTGTATGACATTCGTTTACCCGAAAGAATTCAATTATCGGAAACTAAAATTGAAGATATTTACCAATTATTGAAGTCGCAAGTAGAGAAAAATAATTCGGGAATTGTACTTGACGCTGTTGATAAACCTAAAATCAAACTTATTTATTCGCAAGCAAAACAGATACTGACGCAATTTAATAAACGCAATAAAAATAAAGTTGTCATTCAAGATCAACGAAATTTAAACTATTCTTATCAACAAGAAAATTTTCAACCTTATGGTTTAGAATTGTTTAGAAATTATGTTTACACGCAAGCTTCGTCACTGGAATATTTGATAAATAGTGATATCAAACAAAACCCTCAGTTTTTTAATGAAAATAAAACGGTGGAACGCGAGTTTTTTCAATTGGACGAAGGAGAAACCAATCCTTTTCGTTGGGAATTTGATACTTGTAATTTGGTTTTAGGAAACTTCAATTACAAAAAAATGTCGTTGGTACGAGATTATAATCAGATCATTGAAAATAATATTGAGAGCGATGTTTTTAAAAATTTGTTCAATTCGTTGGCACAGAAAGATTTTAAAACTGAACTTTCAAATAGCAATAGTTTTACTAAAACGTTTAACGTTGTTGCAAGTGATCCAACACAAAATAATGCCGTTAAATATTCAGAAAGTGGCGAAAGCTATATTATTCAAGGTCCGCCAGGAACAGGAAAATCGCAGACCATTGCCAATTTAATTGCGAATTATGTTGCCAACGGAAAAAAAATATTATTTGTTTGCGAGAAACGTGCCGCGCTCGATGTCGTGTTTTACCGATTGAAAAATCAAGGTTTGGATGATTTATGTTGTTTAATTCACGATTCGCAAGCCGATAAAAAAGAATTTATTTTAAATTTGAAGAAGACATTTAACGATTTTACAGCCTCCAAAAATAATTTTGTAAAGATTGAAAACAGTAGAAATTTATTGGTTCAAAACATTGATGCTGAAATAAATAAAATTGCAGGATTTCACGATTTTATGAACAATAAGATTGATGGAAAAAGTGAAATTACTATTAAAAAATTAATTGATGTTTTAATTTCTAATCCATACAAAGCTTCCGAAAGTAGTTTGGATATTCTTAACGAAAATGCTAGTTATCAAGATTGGGAGAATCACAAAGAAGCTTTCGTCAAATGGTATGAAATTAATAAGGAAACCAATGCTTCAGAGTATTTTTCGTTGCATCCGTTTAGGTTTTTAAAACTAACTGCTTTTGACAATTTTACAACTGTTTCGGGTTTTAAAAATCAAGTCGAAAACAGTCAAGCTTCGATAGAAAATTGTTCGGAACGATTGGATTTTATTTCGTTACCGATTGAGTTGACTCGTTTTTCTGAAATACAAGAATTTCTGAGTAAAGCCGTGGTTGTTTTTCCATTTTACGAAAATAATGTTTCTGATTTATTGCAAGCGAACAGCGATTTATTTCGTTCGTTTGAAGCCGATTTGGAAACATTATCCAAATTGCAATCAGACAAAGAAAAACTCGAAAAACAATTTCCTTATTGGACAAAAGAAATTTCGCAAACCGATGCCAAAACTGCTTTTGAAGTTATCAGTAAAAATGAAAAGAACTTTTTCAACTTCTTCAATTCTACTTATAAAGCTACTAAAAATCAGATTTTAGCGGTTTATGATATTTCGAAACATACGGTAAAACCTAGTTTGACCAGCATTTTAGAAAACCGTTGTTTGCAAGACGAACTGAGTGAAAAGCTCACGAATTTACAAAAAGAATTTGACAGAAAATACAAACTCGGAACTGTCTTTGAATTGCAAAACAGAATCAGAACTATTCAAAATGAATACGACCAAAATATAGTTGCGTTTGCCAATAGTTTAAATCCATCCGAACGAAATGAAGTAGTTGCATTGGCTACAGCGTTTGAGAAAAACGCAACAGAATTAGCTTTAATTCTCGATAGTTTTGCAGATTTTACTTTGTCAGAAATTGAAAATATTCTGCAAGAAATCAGTAATAAAAAAGCCTATTTCGATTTGTATTCGGCGTTTTTTGATGAGATTAAAAATTGCAATCCATCGGTTATTAAACTGTTGGAAAACACCCAAATTTCGGCGGAACAATTGCAAATTACTTTAGCCGAAAAATCATTAGAAAGATATTATGCAATCAATTATTCGCACAAAAAATTCAATATGGATTTGTTGCATATTTCTATTGAAAAAGTAAAGAAAATGCATTCTGATTTACTAGAAATCAACGGAAAATATATCATTGCTAAGCAAATTAGTACTATTAAATCCTTGATTTTAAAATCGGAAATGTCAACTGCCGGAATGTCAACTCTTGAAAAAGAACAAAAGAAGTCAATCACAGACGGAAGAAAAATTCTGGAAAATGAGTTCAGTAAAAGCATCCGATTCAAATCCATCCGCGAATTGGCTTCTTCAGATTCGGGACAAATTATTAGAGAAATAAAACCAGTTTGGTTGATGAGTCCGTTAAGTGTTTCCGACGCTTTGCCAATGGATGAAAACTATTTTGATGTAGTTATTTTTGACGAAGCAAGTCAGATAACTCTCGAAGAAGGATTGGTACCAATCTACAGAGCAAGTCAAACGATTATTGTGGGCGACGAAATGCAAATGCCACCAAGTAACTTTTTTGGAAGTTCATCGGGCAATCAAGACGATTTATGGAAAGATGCTTCTGGCGATGAAAACGATTATTTTTCACTTGATGCGGACAGTTTTTTGACGCAAGGCGCACGAAAATTTCCGTCAATTATGTTGGGTTGGCATTATAGAAGCAAGCATGAAGCTTTAATTGGATTTTCAAATGCTTCTTTTTATGACAATAAATTGCTTACTATTCCAGATTTAAAAGACCACAGCAAAATTTCGGAACCTATTGTTGTTACTGATGTTGTACAAGCAAAAGACAATTTGGAGCAACTTTTTTCTAAACCTATATCGTATCATTATATTGAAAATGGTGTTTATTTAGGAAGATCAAATGTAAAGGAAGCGCAATATATTGCCAATTTAGTTAAGGAAATACTGTCAGGTAATAGCGGACAAAGTATTGGAATTGTTGCTTTTTCAATGGAACAGCAAAACGAAATTGAAGCAGCCATTGAAGCAATTTGCATTGAAGATAAAGTATTTGAAAATTTAATTGAAGAAGAATATAAACGAATTGAAAACAATCAATTTGTTGGACTTTTTGTTAAAAATCTTGAAAATGTCCAAGGTGATGAACGCGATATTATCATTATGAGTACTTGTTATGGCTATAATCCAAACGGAAAAATGCTTATGAATTTTGGTCCAATTAACAAGCGTGGTGGTGAAAAACGCCTGAATGTAATTTTCTCAAGAGCGAAGAAAAGTATGTGTGTAGTGAGTTCTATAAAATATTTTGACATCAAAAATGAATACAATGAAGGCGCCAATTATTTTAGAAAATATTTACAATATGCGGAGTTGGTTAGTTTGGGTCAGTTGGAAGCTGCCAATAATGTACTTGCGGCAATAAATAATAAAAATAATCCAGAAGTTACAAGTTCCATCGCAGTTCAAATTGAAAAAGAAATTAAAAAATTCGGGTTTTTTGTGACTCAAAATATCGGGCAAAGTAAGTTTAAATGCCATTTGGGAATTAAGAAAGCAGCAGAAGACGACGAATTTGCATTAGGAATTATTATCGACGACGATTTGCATTATTCTAACAATGATATTTTGGAACAATACCTTTTAAGACCAGAAATTTTAAAAGCAAACGGTTGGAAAATCTGTCAAATTTATGCTAAAGATTGGTTGGAAAACAAGCCACGTGTTTTAAAAATGATTAGTGCTTTATTACACAACGAATCTTTTTTTGATGCAATAGAAGAGGAAAATGTTGTTGTTGAAGAAGATGAAATTAGTCCAGAGATTGTATTAGAAATTGAAGACGAGAGCGAGTTTGAACGATACATTAACACCTCAAATGGAAGTAATAAATTTTGGGAAATTTGTACAGAAAACAACAATGTAATTGTACAATATGGCAGAATTGGAACCAAAGGACAACGAATGGTTAAAACTTTTGAAAGCGAAAGTGATGCCCAAAGAGAAATGAAAAAACTCATTGCACAAAAGGTTTCTAAAGAATATTTTAAGGAGTAAAAAGCGTAAATAAAAAGACTATGTGTAAATTTTACACAAAATATTTTGCTGATTGAAAATAACATTCTATATTTGCGTAATAATAACACAATCTAAAAAACTATGATACTTAATTTAGATAAAAATTTCAAACCATTTGCATCAGAACAAGAGATAGAATTTCAAAGCTTTACTTTTTCTGGAGGCGAACCACATATTAAAATCAATTCTAATTTTGATTTAAATCAAGCGGTTACAATTACACATAGATTAAATTCGTTCAATGATTTCGGACTTTTGATTTTGGCTGTCGATGCTTTAAAACGAATGAATGTAAAAGTAATTAATGCTTTTATTCCTTATTTTCCTGCAGCGCGTCAAGACCGATTGATGATTGCTGGCGAACCACTTTCGGTAAAAGTATATGCTGATATCATCAATCCCTTGCAGTTGAATAAAGTAACCGTTTTCGATCCGCACAGCGAAGTTACACCTGCGTTGTTGAACAATGTTGAGGTAATTTACAATTACGAATTTATTTCAAATGTTCTAAAAATCATTGGAAAAAATATCAAATTAATTTCTCCTGATGGTGGCGCACTGAAAAAAATCTATAAAGTTTCAGAATTTCTCGGCGGAATTGATGTCGTAGAATGCAGCAAAAGTCGCGATGTAAAAACCGGAAAATTATCGGGATTTAAAGTCTATGACGACGATTTACAAGGAATGGATTGCCTAATTGTAGATGACATTTGCGATGGTGGAGGAACATTTATTGGCTTAGCCGAAGAATTGAAAAACAAGAACGCCGGAAAATTATATTTAGCAGTAAGCCACGGAATTTTCAACAAAGGATTTAACGAAATGAATACCATTTTCGAACGAATATTTACTACAAATTCTTTCAAGGATTTTGATGAAGCGAAAGTTGAAGTGATTAAAATTGAATTGTAGAACACAACATAAAATAAAACCATGAACCCACTATTATTAACCGATGGTTACAAAGTTGACCACAGACGCCAATATCCAGAAAATACAACATTAGTTTATTCAAATTGGACACCAAGAAAATCAAGAATTGAAGGTGTAGAAGAAGTTGTGTTCTTCGGATTGCAATATTTCTTAAAAAAATACATCATCCACGATTTTGAAGAACATTTTTTCAAACGACCAAAAGCCGAAGTTGTAGCCAAATATTCCAGAAGAATCAATAATTATTTGGGAGAAAATCTTGTAGGTACAAAACACATTGAAGACTTACACGATTTAGGATATATTCCGATGGTTTTTAAGGCTTTGCCAGAAGGCGTTTCGGTTCCAATTCGAGTTCCGATGTTTACGATGTTCAATACCAAACCAGAGTTTTTTTGGTTAACCAATTATTTCGAAACTTTACTTTCTGCGGTAATCTGGTTGCCTTGTAATTCGGCTACAATTGCCAAACAATACCGAAAAGTTTTAGATAAATATGCTTTAGAAACTTCTTCTGTTCCTGAATTTGTAAGTTGGCAAGGACACGATTTCTCGATGCGAGGAATGGGCGGAATTGAAGCAGCAGTAACATCGGCAGCCGGACATTTATTGAGTTTTACCGGAACAGATACGATTCCAGCAATTGAATTTTTTGAAGACTATTACAAAGCCAATTCTGATACAGAATTAATTGGTGGATCGGTTGCAGCAACCGAACATTCGGTAATGTGTATGGGAACAACCGAAGGCGAATATGAAACATTCAAACGATTGATAACCGACGTTTATCCAAAAGGAATTGTCTCAATAGTTTCTGATACTTGGGATTTATGGAAAGTCCTAACCGATTATTTACCAAGATTAAAAAACGAAATTATAGGTCGAGAAGGCAAAGTCGTAATTCGTCCTGATAGCGGTGATCCAGTAGATATTATATGCGGAAATCCAAACGGAAAAACTATTGAAGAACAAAAAGGTGTTGTAGAATTGCTTTGGGATGTTTTTGGCGGAAGCACAAATGCAAAAGGTTATAAAGAATTAATTCCGCAAATTGGTGCAATTTATGGCGATAGTATTACTGTAGATAGAGCAACCCAAATTTGTGAGCGACTAAAATTAAAAGGTTTTGCATCAACTAATATTGTTTTGGGAATTGGTTCGTTTACTTATCAATATAACACGCGCGACACTTTCGGATTTGCAATGAAAGCCACTTATGGCGAAGTAAACGGAGAAGGAAGAGCTATTTTTAAAGATCCAATTACCGATGATGGTACTAAAAAATCAGCCAAAGGTTTGATGAAAATCGAACTAGAAAACGGAATTTATAAACTATTTGACGAAGTTTCTTGGGAAGAAGAACAACAAGGCGAACTGAAAGAAGTTTTTAGAGATGGAAAATTACTAATTGAACATTCTTTATCTGAAATAAGAAGCCGAATAGTTTAAAATTAAAGCCGAATTCAAATCAGTGAATTCGGCTTTTTTTATTTCTTGTAAAAATTATTTTCATCAACATACTGCCAAACTTTTTCGGGCAATAGCGGACGAATATTTTGTTTGTTTTTGATGCTTTCGCGAATAAATGTTGATGAAAGTTCAATGACTGGCGCACCAACTCGATGAATTTTTGGATGATTGACAAATTGTTCATCGATTTCACCTGAATTTAATCTTGGATAAATATAAATATCATGATTGTCAAGAATGTACTCGTAGTTTTTCCATTTATGAAGCGAGTTCAAATTATCTTCACCCATAATCAAACAAAATTGGTGCTGTGGAAATTTGTCTTTTAAATGCGCCAATGTATTCACCGTATAATTAGGCTGAGGTAATTTGAATTCAATATCCGAAGGTTTAATTTTGGGATAATCGTCGGTTGCTAAATTCACTAAATGCAATCGTTGGTAATCATCCAAAAGAGTATTCTTCTGTTTGTGCGGATTATGTGGCGTTACAACCATCCAAATTTGATCCAAATCAGAATGCTCTGCCATGTGATTGGCAATGATTAAATGGCCAATGTGAATTGGGTTGAAGGTTCCGAAATATAGTCCTATTTTCATTTTAGTCCTTAGTTTTTAGTCCATAGATTTTTAGTCCATAGTCCTTGGTTTTTGGAATTTAAAATTATTTTAGATTTTTTGCAAAAGCATTTATCATCTTGCTTTCCTCTTCTATTATGGATAATAAATCGTTGTAAAGATTTTCGTCTTGAATAAATCCTAATTCTTTAGCGATTATAAGTTGCGTTTCAATTTCATTCAAAGAACCTCTTGAAATATTTAAAAAATGATTGAATGATTTATCAGTTTGACGTCCAAAACCTTCGGCAATATTTGATGGAACCGAAACACTCGCTCTTTTTAATTGGCTTGTTAGTGCGTAAATTTCATCTTTAGGAAAACTCTGTGTTAGTTTATAAACTTGTATAACTATTCTAATACCTTTTTGCCAAATAAGTAACTCTTTATACGATTTAACTCCACTCATAATTATTTTAGATTTTTTGAAATTAATGACTAAAAACTAACTACTATGTTCTAAGTACTTAAGGACTAAATACTAAGGACTAAATATTAAGGACTAAATATTAAGGACTAAATACTAAGGACTAAATACTAAAACTAAGAACCAGAAATAAAATCCTTTACCAACTGATAAGCATCTTGTTTTGCAACGTCTAAATCGTAATTCTTGATAATGGTGTCAAATTGTGGCGCTGTTGCTAATTCAACGTGTGCTTTTGCAATTCGCATATTTATTTTTTCATCGCTTTCGGTTGAGCGTTGTTTTAATCGCCGTTTTAGTTCATCAACACTTGGAGGTTTTACAAAAACAGCTAACGTTTCTTGAGGAAATTTGTGTTTGATTCGCAATCCACCAGAAACATCAATGTCGAAAATTACGTTTTTGCCTTTCGCCCAAATGCGTTCCACTTCACTTTTTAAAGTTCCGTAATAGTTGTTGGTATAGACTTCTTCCCATTCTACAAATTCTTCGGCTTTGATGTGTTTTTTAAACTCTTCCCAACTGATGAAATAGTAATCTTTTCCGTCTACTTCTTCACCTCTTGGTTCGCGTGTTGCACAAGATATTGAAAACTCTAAATTCAAATCTTCCTGAGCCAATAAATGCCTTACTATAGTGGTTTTTCCCGAACCTGATGGCGCTGAGAATACTAATAATTTTCCTTTGTTCATTCTTAAACTTTTTAGTCCTTAGTTTTTAGTCCTTAGTTCTTAGTCCTTAGTCCTTAGTGTTTAGAACTTTTTACTAAGGACTAAAAACTATTTACTTACAAAACATTCAAAACTTGTTCCTTAATCTTCTCCAATTCATCTTTCATCATCACCACCAATTTCTGCATTTCAGAATGGTTAGATTTTGATCCCATAGTATTGATTTCTCTTCCCATTTCTTGAGTGATGAACCCAAGTTTTCTTCCGTTGGCTTCAGTTCCTGCAAGAGTTTCTATGAAATAATTTAGGTGATTTTCTAGACGAACTTTCTCTTCTGTAATATCGTATTTTTCTAAATAAAATATCAATTCTTGTTCAAAACGATTTTGATCTACATTTGCTTCAAGTTCGTCAAGTGCTGTTTTTAAACGGGTTTTTACAGTTTCAATTCGTTCTGCATCATACGCAACAGCCTTGTTCATAAGCGTCATGATATTTGCAATTCGATGTAAAAATTCTTTTTCAAGCGCAACGCCTTCGTCTCTACGAAATTGCATCATATTTTCTAGCGATTGATCGATTACCGTTTGAATTTCTTTCCAATCGTTTTCGTCAATTTCGTCGCGTTCTGTTTTTAAAGCATCGGGCATTCTTACCGCCATTTTCATCAATTCGGTTTCATCAGCATTTGGAATCACTGCTTTCATTTGGTTGATGTAGCCTCTTATAATTGGAACATTGATTTTAGACGATGTTTCTTCGCCAGTAATTTCAACATATAACGAAAAATCAATTTTTCCTCGTTCTAATTTTTGCGAAAGCTGATTGCGCAAACCCAATTCCATTTCTCTAAAAACAGACGGCATTCTAGTATTTAAATCTAAACCTTTTGAGTTCAGTGATTTTATTTCTACGGTAATTTTTTTGGTTGGTAATTGCAAAGATGCTTTTCCAAAACCAGTCATTGATTGTATCATTCTTTTATTTTATAGACTTCAAATATATGAAAATGTTTTTAGTAGTTTGCTTTTTAGTTCTTAGCTCGTAGTCCTTATTCCTAAGTTTTTAGTAATTAGTCTTTAGAAAAGAACTGTTTTCTACTACAAAAAATATAACAAAAAAATGCGAAGTAAGAGCTAAGAACTAAAAATCTAAGTACTCTTTTTCTGTGTCACCAAATAAACTCCAGCAAATATTAAAACTGCCGATGTTAGTTTAATCCAAGTAAGTTCGTCTTTACCCAAACTAATTGCAAAAATTGTGGCAAATAAAGGTTGTAAATAGATAAAAACAGCAACTGTTGTCGGTTTCAATTCGCGCATGGAAAGTAAATTCAACAAATAGGTAAAAAACGTTGAAAACAGAATCACAAATCCAATTTTCCAGTAAATATCAGTTGGAACTATTGCCCAATTTATAGCATGAAATTCGTTCCATCCGAAAGGTAAAACCATTATAAATCCGAAGGTATAAATCCATTTTACAAATGTAAAAGCGTTGTATTTATCCATTAATTTTTTCACCACAATTAAATAAAAACCATACGAAACGGCGTTTATAAAAACCAGTAAATTTCCTAAAGTTGCATTTGGTGCATTTACCATCGATTTTCCGTAAAGAATTAAAGTTCCGGTTCCAACAAGACCTAAAATCAATCCGAAGACTTTACGTTTCAGCATGCGTTCTTTCATGATTATTGCTGAAAGAACTAGCACAATCATTGGCGTTGTTACCATTAAAACCGCACCCATAATTGGCGAAGTGTAACTCAATCCTTTAAAAAATGTTAGCATATTTAACGCTACACCAAAAAAAGCGGCTGCAACAATTCTAGGAAAATCAACAAGTGCAATTTTCTCTTTCGGACCAAAAAAGGATACCAACCAAAATAAAACGGTAGCACCAAAAACCCGAATGACAATAAAACCAAATGGTTCAATGTATTTTGGCATTACATCTTTGGCAATCGTAAAAGTCAATCCGTAAATGATGGAAACAAATGTTGCGGATATTAACGCCCAAGTTCTTTTAGACATTTTCTAATGCTTTCATTACTTGCAACATGTTTTGTTGCGTGTTTCCAATGTAAATTTTGTCTTGAATTATAAAAACAGGACGACTAATAAACGTATAATGCTCTAAAATATACTTGCGATAATCGTCTTCTGTTAAGTTTTTATTTTTCAAATCCATCGATTTATACAATTGCGCCTTTTTGCTGAACAATGCTTCATAACTTCCAGAAAGTGAACGCATATATTCCAATTCTTCCACAGTTATTGGATCTTGTTTGATGTCGTGGTACTTCAAGTTGGCACTTTTTGGCAACGATTTTATAATTTTTCTACACGTGTCGCAACTTGCTAAATAATATATGGTATCGGTCATTGTTTTTTCTTTTTGCAAAGAAAATTCATTTGAAACTTATAATCTGTATTTTTGTAAAAAAATTACAATCAATGTCAACATTTACTAAAGAAATACACATCCGTTGGGCCGATTTAGATCCAAATTTTCACGTGCGTCATTCGGCTTATTACGATTTTGGGGCACAACATCGTGTTGAAATTCTAGAACAATTAGGAATGTCAATGCGCATCATGCAAGAACAACATTTTGGTCCAATTTTATTTCGCGAAGAATGTGTTTTTAGAAAAGAAATGCGAATGAATCAGCAGGTTTTTATATCCACAAAAGTGGGTAAAATAAAAGAAGATGCATCGCGATGGACGCTTATTCACGAATTTAAAAACGATAAAGACGAATTGCTTGCAACCATTACTGTCGATGGCGCGTGGATGGACACTAAACTTAGAAAAATTGCAAATCCAACACCACAAATTGCCATTGATGTTATGAATTTAATGCCAAAATCAGACGATTTCACACAATTATAATTTGAAGCTATTTCCAGCTATCCATTGCAAGTTGGTGCCGGAAAATCACATTTTTCTAAGCCCAAAAATGTGCTTCCGTTGGTCGCAATTTTTGGTCAAGAAAAATTGTAATTTTCCATCACCAAGCTTTCCATTACTATCTGGGCTAGGTGTTCACGTTAAATTTAGACTTTTCAATTTTAAAACAACTTTATGACACACCATCTTCGTGGCTAAAAACAATCTTTATATCTTTGTAAAAAATAATAGAAAATAATGAAATTCAATACTAAAACCATACACGGCGGACAACATCACGATCCAAGTACAGGAGCAGTTATGCCACCAGTTTACCAAACATCAACTTTTGTACAAACAAGTCCTGGACAACCAGTAAACCCAGATTATGAGTATTCTCGTGCCGCAAATCCAACACGTTCCGCATTAGAAAATGCGTTAGCAAGTATCGAAAACGGTGCACGCGGATTAGCGTTTTCTTCTGGATTAGCTGCAACCGATTGTCTATTAAGATTGTTTAAAGCTGGTGACGAAATCATCGCAATGGACGATTTATACGGAGGAACATACCGTTTGTTTACAAGATTGTACAAAGATTCAGGTATTAAATTTCACTTTGTTGACATGAATGATTTGGAGAAATTCCAGTCGTTAATTAATGAAAACACCAAATTGGTTTGGGTAGAAACACCAACCAATCCGTTAATGAAATTAGCAGATATTGCTGAAATCGCAAAAATCACAAAAGAGAAAAAAATTCTTTTTGCAGTAGACAATACGTTTGCAACACCTTATTTGCAAAAACCATTAGATTTAGGTGCAGATATTGTAATGCATTCGGCTACTAAATACCTTGGCGGACATTCCGACGTTATCGCTGGAGCTTTAATCATGAAAGATGCTGCATTAGGTGACGAATTACATTTTAAACAATTTGCAACTGGCGCAACTCTTGGACCAATGGACAGTTTCTTAGTTCTTAGAGGAATCAAAACCTTGCATTTGCGTGTACAAAGACATTGTGAAAACGGAATGAAAGTTGCCGAATTTTTAGACAATCATCCGTTGGTACAACGAGTTTATTATCCCGGTTTGCCAAGTCATCCATTTCATGAAATTGCTAAAAAACAAATGAGTGGTTTTGGCGGAATGGTTTCCTTTACATTCAAATCAACTTTAAAAGCAGACGCCATTAAATTTCTAGAAAATCTTAAAGTTTTCACTTTAGCAGAATCTCTTGGAGGAGTTGAATCTTTAGCAAATCATCCAGCATTAATGACACATGCATCCATTCCAGAAGATAAACGTCTTGAAGTAGGAATTACTGATGATTTAGTAAGATTAAGCGTTGGTGTTGAAGATATTGATGATTTACTTTTAGATATCGAACAAGCATTTAAATAAAATTAAAAAACCCGATTCAGGATTAATTACCAGAATCGGGTTTTTTTTATGTAAATTATTTTTATTGTATGTAGTAAATATAACCAAAGTTTAGCCAAAGGTTCCAGTCATTTGCTCTATTTTCTAGATATACTTTGGGATCGGGACTCAATCCGTCAACCCAGTTAGAAAAATAATATTGAAATCTTAAATCTACCATTAAATCAGACAATGGCGATATTTTATATCTTGTTCCCACACTAGAAACAACAGACCAAGTAGTTCCACCTTTTAGGTCAAAAGCACCTATATATTTTATTGGGGTAACAGTTGGTAGTTGACCTAAACCTGGACCAAGATCAGAATAAGCCGTTGGTTTAAAGAAACTAAATTGACCTCCTAAACTAATAAATGGTGCAAAACTACCTTCGGTTGCAGTAAAATCTCTAATACTTAAAGGAAAAAATTCAAGTTGCATTCCAATATTAGTAACAGCAGTACTTCCTTTCATAGCTCTCAATTGATTAGCTGTTAATGAAGTTCTTTTTGCGTCAACCCATTCACCAAAATGTTGTAAATTAGTTTTGTTATAAGATAATTCACTTCTCAGTTTAAAGTGATCATTAAAATAGGTTTCTGGAGTATAGCAATTACATTCTGCTCTATAAGAGAAGTTTAAGTAATGAATTAATCCAATACCATATCCTGTATTACCAGAATTTGTTGAAATATCATGTCTTTCTCCATAATCAGATTGAAAGGCAACTGGGCCAACAATTGCTCCAATTTCATGAGAAAATCCAAACTGAGCATTTGCTTTATTTGTTATACCAAACAAAAGCAAAAAAGTTACAATAAAATACTTGGTCATTTTCATACAGATTAATTCAATTCTCGACAAATATATAAAAACATCATTCACTAATAAAATAAAATAAAAAAATACTTATATATGTACGAAAAAAAGCAGAAATAGTTTTAAAATAAGGACATAATTTCAATTATCAACAAAAAAGGTTAAGATAAACATAAAAATAATGAGAATTTAAAAAAAATTGTGCCATTATTTTAATAAAATGTATCTTTGTCAAATATTGCGAAAACGTTTTCTTAAACATTAATATTATAATTTATGTCACAAAGTATCAACAACTTTATTGAAGCGGTTGCTAAAAAAAACCCTAACGAGTCTGAATTCTTACAAGCCGTTAAGGAAGTTGCCGAAACAGTAATTCCATTTATTGAAGAAAATAAAAAATACGAAGGCAAAATGCTTTTGGAAAGAATGGTTGAACCAGAAAGAGTTATCATGTTTAGAGTAACATGGATTGACGATGCTGGAAAAACACAGGTTAATAGAGGATATAGAATTCAAATGAACTCTGCAATTGGTCCGTACAAAGGAGGAATTCGCTTTCATCCATCTGTAAACTTAAGTATTTTGAAATTCTTGGCTTTCGAGCAAACTTTCAAAAATAGTTTAACAACATTGCCAATGGGTGGCGGAAAAGGTGGAGCAGATTTTGACCCAAAAGGAAAATCAGATATTGAAATAATGAAGTTTTGTCAAGCATTTATGACAGAATTGTCTAAACATATTGGAGCAGATACCGATGTTCCTGCTGGTGATATTGGTGTTGGCGGAAGAGAAGTTGGATACATGTTTGGTCAATATAAAAGATTAAGAAATGAATTTACTGGAGTTTTAACTGGTAAAGGAATTTCTTTTGGCGGTTCATTAATCCGACCAGAAGCCACAGGATACGGCGATGTTTATTTTGCACAAAGTATGCTTGCAACGAAAGGCGATAGTTTTACAGGTAAAACTGTAGTTGTTTCTGGGTCAGGAAATGTTGCGCAATATGCTGCCCAAAAAGCAACAGAACTTGGTGGTAAAGTAGTAACAATGTCAGATTCATCAGGATATATCTATGATGCAGATGGAATTACAGCCGAAAAATTAGCGTATGTAATGGAGATTAAAAACATTAATTACGGAAGAATTTCTGATTATGCGACTAAATACCCAAGCGCAAAATTTGTTGCAAATAATCGTCCTTGGGAAGTAAAATGTGATGTCGCATTGCCTTGTGCAACTCAAAACGAGTTGAACGAAGAAGAAGCCAAAACATTAATCGCAAACGGATGTATCTGTGTAGCTGAAGGAGCAAATATGCCTTCAACTCCAGAAGCTGTTACGGCTTTTCAAAATGCCAAAATATTGTTTGCTCCAGGAAAAGCATCTAATGCTGGTGGTGTTGCAACATCTGGTCTTGAAATGTCTCAAAACTCATTACGTTTAAGCTGGACTTCAGAAGAAGTTGATGAAAGACTTAAAAGAATTATGTCAGATATTCATGCTGCATGTGTAAAATATGGCTCTGATGCAAATGGGTATATTGATTATGTAAAAGGAGCAAATATTGCTGGTTTTGTAAAAGTTGCCGATGCAATGTTGGCGCAAGGAATCGTATAAAAAAAATACCTCAATTAAAATAGCCTTCTTTCATGTTTTTTGAAAGAAGGTTTTTTTATGGACCTAAATATGAAAATAGATATAATTGCGTTTTATACTATATTTGTACTTATAATTTTTTAATAATGTTTAAGAGAATTTTAAATATCATAGTTCTATTTAGCTTTTCAATTGTTCTTTCACAAAATAATCAATTGTGGAAAGGCTATTTCTCATACAATCAAATTACTGACATTAGCGAATCTTCTAATGCTGTATTTGCATCATCAGAAAATGCTTTTTTTTCTAAAAACAGTCTAACCAACGATTTAAAGACGACAACATCTGTAGACGGATTAAAAGCAGAAACAATTACAGCACTTTACCACAGCGAAACGTTCAATAAAACTTTAGTAGGAAATCAAAACGGATTATTATTGGTAGTAAATCAAGACGGAAAAATCTTATATAAAACAGGAATATTAGATGAAGTTCCGGTTTCACCATTAATAAAAAGGATTAATCATTTTAATGAATACAATGGAAAGGTTTATATATCTTGTGATTATGGCATTACCGTTTTTAATCTTACCAATTTAGAGTTTGAGCAAACGTACTATATGGGTCCACAAGGAAGTTATATTTCTGTTCAACAAACCTGTATAAGCAACGGATTTATTTATGCTGCAACTAAAAGTGGTTCAATGGGAAGTGGCATAAGAAAAGCCAATTTATCCAATCAGTTTTTAGACGATTTTAATCAATGGATTGATCAAACTGGATATGAATGGAACGGAGTTGTTGCTTTCAATACAGAAATTATCGCCTCAAGAACAGATGGCAAACTTTTTAGATTTAATGGCTCTTCTTTTGTTCAATTTTTTCAATTACCAGAAACAGCTTTAGATATTAGGGTTAGCGACAATATGCTAGTAGTAACTTCCTTAAACAATGTATATTTTTTTAATACTACTTTACAACAAACACTTCGCATACAAACAAGTCAGGTTACAACTCTTGCTGTTACTTTTACCTGCGCAACTGTTATAAATGGAATAGTTTACATAGGAACTAACGAAAATGGAATTCTTTCATCTTCTATTACTTCTCCCATAAATTTCCAATTTATTATGCCCGATGGTCCAGAAAGAAATAAGATTTTTAGAGTTAGAAAATCAAGTTTAGCACTTTGGGTTTTATATGGACGATACAACAGAGGATACAATCCATACAATTTAGAACCACCTTACGGACTATTTCAATATCCAATAAGTAAGTATACAACAGATAATGGTTGGAGTGAAATACCGTACTCAAGTTTGTTTGGCGCCAAGTCATTGGCAAATATTGCTTTTAATCCTAAAAATGAAAAACAATTTTATGTAAGTTCTTATTTTTCTGGACTTTTAAAAGTAGATAACGAAATTCCAACAACATTATACAATACCACTAACACAGGAACAGACGGATTGCAATCCTTGCAACTCATTCCGCCCAATCCTAGCTATTTAGATATTAGAATAAACGGACCTGTTTACGATAAAAATGGTGATTTATGGATGACCAATAATTTTGTTACTAAACCTTTAAAAGTCTTGCGTAGCAATGGTCAATGGCAATCGTATGACTTTAGTAGTACAGAGTCTTACCAAGACTTAGTAGACACAAGCTATGGAACACCAGTAATTGATAAAAACGGAACAAAATGGCTTTCTAAAGGTACCAATGGACTTATTGCATTTAATGAAAATTATGCCAATAAATTTATTTCAATTAAAACAGGTTCTCTAGGAAATCTTCCAGATAATGACGTTAGGTGTGTTGCAGTAGATAATAAAAATCAATTGTGGATTGGTACTACAAGAGGATTGAGAATTATTCCTACTGTAGATTCATTCATTTCTGAAACCGATATTCAAACAAAAGCCATTATTATATTAGAAAATGATTTGGCTCAAGAATTGTTTTATGAACAATTTATTTTAGACATAAGTGTTGATGGAGCCAATAGAAAATGGGTTGCAATTGCAGAGTCAGGCGTATATTTACAATCATCCAATGGTCAAGAAACAATTTATCATTTTACTAAAGAAAATTCACCATTACCTAGCAATAACGTCAATGACATAGAAATTGATGGAATAACAGGAGAAGTTTTCTTGGCAACAGACAAAGGACTTGTCTCCTTTAAAGGAACATCTACTAGGCCAAGTAATGATTTAGCAAGTGTTTTTGTATATCCAAATCCTGTTCGTCCTGAGTTTTCGGGAACAGTAAAAATATCGGGTTTAACTAACAAAGCAATAATTAAAATTACAGATATTGAAGGAAATTTAGTACACGAGGAAACTTCAGAAGGTGGAACTATAGAATGGGATACAACCGCTTTTGGCAAATATAAAGTAGCTTCTGGTGTGTATATGATTCTAATATCTGCACAAGATGGAATTGAAACTACAGTTAAAAAAGTCATGATTATTAGATAAATTCCAACTAGAAAATTCTAAATTCCAATGTTGGTAAAAACCAAAGCAATAGTAATATCGTCATTAAAATATCAAGAGAAAAGTTTGATTGTAAAGTGTTTTACACAATCGGATGGACTCAAAAGTTACTTTGTTCAAAGTGCTTATTCTGGGAAAAAATCCAATCAAAAAATCGCCTATTTTCAACCGTTAACGATTCTAGAAATTGAAGCCAAGCATAAGAATAAAGGGACTTTAGAGCATTTTAAAGAAATCAAATTAGCAACGGCTTATCAAACCATAAATACC
The DNA here is from genome assembly GCF_043778725.1 of Flavobacterium sp. Classification (GTDB taxonomy): domain Bacteria; phylum Bacteroidota; class Bacteroidia; order Flavobacteriales; family Flavobacteriaceae; genus Flavobacterium. Next base: position 25,927 of record NZ_JAYWFT010000001.1, read on the forward strand.
GATATTGTAAAAAGTACCATAGTGATTTTCTTGTCAGAAATGTTACACCATAGCATTCAAGAAGAAGAAAAAAATGAAGATTTATTTACATTTCTCGAAACCGCATTAATTTGGTTAGATACTCATGATGAAACGTCTAATTTTCATTTAATTTTACTATTAGAAATCACAAAATTTATCGGATTTTATCCTGATATTTCAGATATAGATTTGAAATTTTTTGAAATCAATGAAGGATTTTTTACACCTTTTCAAGGGATAAGTTGTCTAACTGAGCATGAAACCCATTTGTTTAAAAAGCTAATAAATTTAAAATTTGACAGTAATCAAAAAGTATTTGCGGCTGTAGAACGCCAAATCCTTCTAAAAATCTTGTTAGATTACTACACCATTCACCTCGACGGATTTAAAAAACCAAAATCTTTAGACGTTTTAAAGGAAGTTTTTAGTTAAGTCATAAAGTCATAAAGTCAAAAAAAGTAAATTGAAATTTAATTTTAAGTATTGGTTTTTTGTAGTTTTTGATAAACTTTAAGACTTTCGACTTTAAGACTTTCAACTTTATGACTAAAATTTACTACTTTCGCAAACTGATTTAAGAATACAACAAAATGAGCACTAAATTTACTGAATACAAAGGACTTGACTTGCCAACAGTAGCGTCGGAAACCCTTAAATTTTGGAAAGAAAATAACATCTTCGAACAATCTGTAACTTCGCGTGAAGGAAACCAACCATTCGTGTTTTTTGAAGGTCCACCTTCGGCTAACGGATTGCCTGGAATTCACCACGTAATGGCACGTGCTATTAAAGATATTTTTTGTCGTTATAAAACTCAAAAAGGTTTTCAAGTTAAGCGTAAAGCAGGTTGGGATACTCACGGTTTGCCAGTAGAACTTGGAACTGAAAAAGAATTAGGAATCACTAAAGAAGACATCGGAAAAACTATTTCGGTAGAAGAATACAACGAAGCGTGTAAAAAAACCGTTATGCGTTACACCGACGTATGGAACGACTTGACCGAAAAAATGGGTTATTGGGTTGATATGGAAGATCCGTATGTGACTTACAAATCCAAATATATGGAATCGGTTTGGTGGTTGCTTAAGCAAATTTACAACAAAGATTTATTATACAAAGGCTACACAATTCAACCGTATTCTCCAAAAGCTGGAACCGGATTGTCTTCTCACGAAGTAAACCAACCCGGAAGTTATAGAGATGTAACCGATACAACAGTTGTGGCGCAATTTCTAGCAAAAACAGAAACATTACCAAGCTTTTTACAAGGTTTTGGCGATGTTCATATTTTAGCTTGGACAACAACCCCATGGACTTTGCCATCAAACACAGCATTAACCGTTGGTCCAAAAATCGATTATGTTTTGGTGGAAACTTTCAATCAATATACTTTTCGTCCAACGAAAGTAATTTTGGCTAAAAACCTTGTCGGAAAACAATTCGGAAAAGGATTTTTTGCATCAAATGAACCATCTGATTTTGAAAATTTTAAAGAAGGCGATAAAAACATTCCATACCAAATCTTGGCAGAATTTAAAGGTGCAGATTTAGTTGGAATTCGTTACGAACAATTAATGAAATTGGCTTTGCCATATCAAAATGCAGAAAATGCTTTTAGAGTAATTTCTGGAGATTTTGTTACTACCGAAGACGGAACTGGAATTGTACATACAGCTCCAACTTTTGGAGCCGATGATGCTAAAGTCGCCAAAGAAGCAACACCAGAAATTCCGCCAATGTTGGTTCTTGACGAGAACGAAAACCCAATTCCATTAGTAGATTTACAAGGTAAATTCATCCAAGGGTTGGGTGATTTATCTGGAAAATACGTTAAAAATGAATATTACAACGATGGCGAAGCTCCAGAACGCTCTGCCGATGTTGAAATCGCAATCCAATTAAAAGAAGAAAATAAGGCTTTCAAAGTCGAAAAATATGTGCACAGTTATCCTCATTGTTGGCGAACTGACAAACCAATTTTATATTATCCGTTAGATTCTTGGTTCATTAAAGTAACCGAAATCAAGGATAGAATGTTCGATTTGAATGAAACTATCAACTGGAAACCAAAAGCAACTGGCGAAGGTCGTTTCGGAAATTGGTTAAAAAATGCCAACGATTGGAATTTATCGCGCTCAAGATATTGGGGAATTCCTTTACCAATTTGGAGAACCGAAGATGGAACCGAAGAAATGCTAATTGGTTCAGTAGAAGAATTATATTCAGAAATTGAAAAATCTATTGCGGCTGGTTTAGAAACTGTAAATCCATTTCAAGGTTTTGAAGTTGGAAATATGAGTGAAGAAAACTACGATTTAGTCGATTTACATAAAAATGTAGTTGACGGAATTACATTGGTTTCTCCATCAGGAAAACCGATGAAACGCGAAAGTGACTTAATTGATGTTTGGTTCGATTCGGGTGCAATGCCTTATGCACAATGGCATTATCCATTTGAAAATAAAGATAAAATTGACGAAAATAAAGATTTTCCAGCTGATTTTATTGCCGAAGGTGTCGATCAAACTCGTGGTTGGTTTTATACTTTACACGCCATTGGAACTTTAGTTTTTGATAAAATTGCCTATAAAAATGTAGTTTCCAACGGTTTAGTTTTGGATAAAAACGGACAAAAAATGTCCAAACGTCTAGGAAATGCTGCCGATCCGTTTAAAACTTTGGCAGAATATGGTCCAGATGCTACACGATGGTACATGATTTCAAATGCCAATCCGTGGGACAATTTAAAATTCGATTTAGAAGGAATTGCTGAGGTTCGTAGAAAGTTTTTCGGAACACTTTACAACACTTATTCGTTTTTTGCTTTATATGCCAATTTGGATAATTTTAATTATTCGGATCCCGAAGTTTCGGGAGAAATTCCGTTGAACGAACGACCAGAAATTGACCGTTGGATTTTATCGGAATTACACACTTTGATAAAAACCGTTGATGAAGCTTATGCTGATTACGAACCAACAAAAGCTGCAAGAGCCATTTCTGATTTTGTTCAAGAAAATTTGAGTAACTGGTACGTTCGTTTGTGCAGAAGAAGATTCTGGAAAGGCGAATATGGAACTGATAAAATTGCGGCTTATCAAACACTTTATACTTGTTTGATAAATGTTGCCAAACTTTCTGCGCCAATCGCTCCGTTTTTTATGGATCAGTTGTATCGCGATTTAGTTAGAACAACTCAAACAGAGGATTTTGCCAGTGTTCACTTGGCTTTGTTTCCAGTTTCGGTTGAAAACTTTGTTGATAAATCGTTGGAAAGCAGAATGATGAAAGCACAAACGGTTTCGTCACTAGTTTTATCGCTTCGCAAAAAGGAAATGATAAAAGTACGCCAACCGTTGCAAAGGATAATGATTCCGATACTTGACGAGAATCAACGTACCGAAATTGAAGCCGTTTCTGACCTAATAAAAGCCGAAGTAAACGTTAAAGAAATTGAACTTTTGGACGATGCATCGGGTGTTTTAGTGAAGCAAATTAAGCCCAATTTTAAAGCGCTTGGACCACGTTTTGGCAAAGATATGAATTTGATTTCCAAAGAGATACAATCATTATCGGCAGAACAAATTAATGAATTAGATGCTAAAGGTGAACTATCGCTTGTTATTGCAGGAAATAGTATAATTTTAACATCCGAAGATGTAGAGATAACATCGCAGGATATTCCGGGTTGGTTGGTTGCAAATGCTAACGGAATTACAGTAGCTTTAGACATTACAATTTCGCCAGAATTAAAGCAAGAAGGAATTGCGAGAGAATTGGTTAACAGAATTCAAAACATTAGAAAAGATTCTGGATTTGAAGTAACCGATAAAATTAAAGTTCAAATTCAACGCAGTGGCGAATTAGAACAAGCAATAAAAAATAATGAAAGCTATATTAAAGATGAAACATTGACACAAGAGTTAAATTTTGTTGATAGTTTAGAAAATGGTATAGAAATTGAGTTTGACGACATTAAAACAAAAATATTAATCTCAAAATAGACTAAAATGGTAGATGAAAAAATGAGATACTCTGACTTAGATTTGGCAGAGTTCAAAGAAATTATTATCACTAAAATGGAAAAAGCACAAGCCGATTTAGAATTAATCAAAAGTGCTTATATGAATGATTTAAATAATGGTACAGATGATACTTCGCCTACATTTAAAGCATTTGAAGAAGGTAGTGAAACAATGAGTAAAGAGGCCAACTCACAATTGGCGATTCGTCAAGAAAAGTTTATTCGTGACTTGAAAAACGCACTTTTCCGTGTAGAAAATAAAACTTATGGCGTTTGTAAAGTATCAGGAAAATTAATTGGCAAAGAACGATTAAAAATTGTACCTCATGCCACAATGAGTATTGAAGCTAAGAACTTACAACGATAATTACATTGGTTATTTAACATAAAACGCTCCAAAAGGAGCGTTTTTTTTAGAAATTAATAGTACTTTTGCACCACAAAATTCCAAAAAAATGAAACTAAGAAATTCTGCATTCATAATCTTTTTGATATTAATCATAGATCAATATTCAAAGGTCTTTGTAAAAACGAATTTTATTCTGGGCGATCAAGTTCAAGTTTTCAGCTGGTTCAAATTATTCTTTATAGAAAATGAAGGAATGGCTTGGGGAACAGTTATTCCTGGAGAATATGGAAAATTGATTCTTACAATATTCAGAATTTTAGCCGTAGGAGCAATAGGATATTGGCTTTTGGACGCAACTAATAAAGGAAAGTCTAAGTATTTAATTATAGCAATTGCATTAATTTTCGCTGGAGCATTGGGAAATATTATTGATTCTGTTTTGTACGGAGTTATGTTTGACGATAGTCATAATAAATTAGCTACATTTTTTCCGCAAGATAATTATGGCACATGGTTTCATGGTAAAGTTGTAGATATGTTTTACTTTCCTATTGTAGAAGATTACATGATGCCAAGTTGGGTGCCATTTATTGGAGGAAAAGAAATTACATTCTTTAATGCGATTTTTAATGTTGCCGATTTTTCAATTTCTACTGGAGTTGGTATTTTAATATTTTTTAATAAAAAGGCATTTGCACCAGTAAAATTGCCAGCAAACGTTAAGTTTTCAAAGCTAGACGAAGAAGATTTTATTTAAAATATATAGGTGTTTTTTAAAGTGACACAATAATTTAATTGTATATCTTCTTTAAAAATATCACTAATTATTTCTTCTGGTTCAAAGAAAGACAATCCTATTTTTATAGTTTGTGGATGGCACTGTGATAAAAATTTATCGTAAAATCCTTTGCCATATCCAACTCTATTTCCTTGTATATCAAATGCTAAAAGCGGTACAAAAACCACATCAATTTTAGAAACAGGAACTTCCAAGCCATCAATGGGTTCAGGAATGTTGTATTGGTTTTTCTTAAACTTTGTGTTATCGGTCAATAAATAATGAGTCATTTCTAAAGCATCAAAATCACTTTTGGCAACCACAATTTCTTTATCTTTTCCTTGTAAAATGTGAAGAATAAATTCGGTGTTGATCTCTTTTTGTGCTTCAATAGTCAAAAATAAATGGTAATAGGTCTTGTTCCAAATCTCACTGCCGTTGGGCAAGTTATTTAATTTGAGTAAATTGTTGGCTATTTTAAGCGACATTTCTTCAATTTCTGATGAGGTAAATTGCTGTCTTAAATCTTTATATTTTTTTCTCAATTCTTTTTTAAACATAAAGTAAATGTAGAAAATTTTCAATTTGTTTTGTGTAGAATTTAAAGTTAAATTTGTTTGAAGAAAATCATATGTAATCCGTTTTCTCTATTTTCTCAAAAAAATGACCAATCCATCTCTAGAATTACAAATACAAACGCTACCCGATAATCCCGGAGTGTATCAGTATTACGATAAAGACGATAAAATTCTATATGTTGGGAAAGCCAAAAATCTTAAAAAACGAGTTTCGTCTTATTTCAATAAAATTCACGATACCGCTAAGACTAATGTGCTGGTAAAGAAAATTGTAACCATAAAACATATTGTAGTGTCGAGTGAGCAAGACGCACTTTTATTAGAAAATAATTTAATAAAAAAACTACAACCTCGATACAACGTTTTATTACGTGACGACAAAACCTATCCATGGATTTGTATCAAAAAAGAACCATTTTCGCGAATATTTCCAACGCGAAGAATGGTAAAAGACGGCTCGGAATATTTTGGACCTTATACCAGTTTCAAAACCGTAAACACTATTTTAGAATTAATAAAAGAGTTGTATCCGCTTAGAAATTGCAATTATGATTTGACCGAAGCCAATATCAATTCGGGTAAATACAAAGTTTGTTTAGAATTTCATATTGGTAATTGTAAAGGCGGTTGCGAAGGATATGAATTACTAGAAAATTATCAAAAACAAGTCGATGCCATTCGAGAAATCTTAAAAGGAAACTTTAAAGAAAGTTTGAAAGAATTCAAAATAAAAATGCTTCATTTAGCACAAGAAATGCAATATGAAGAAGCTCAAAAAATAAAAGAAAAAATAGAAGTTCTTGAAAATTACCAATCGCGTTCAACGATTTTAAATCCCAAAATTTCCAATATTGATGTCTTTTCAATCATTTCTGACGAAGCGGTTGCTTATGTAAATTTCCTTCAAATAGCACACGGAGCCATCATTCGTTCCTATACGTTAGAACTAAAAAAGAAACTGGAAGAAACCGATGAAGAACTTCTAGAACTTGCCGTTGTTGAACTTCGTGAACGTTTTCAGTTGCTTTCGCGCGAGATAATTTTGCCTTTTCCACTGGATTTTGGCGATAAAATAAAAGTTACCGTTCCGCAGCTTGGCGATAAAAAACAAATTCTAGAATTGTCAGAACGAAACGCAAGATATTACCGATTAGATCAATTAAAACAAATTCAAATTGTAGATCCAGAACGTCATACCAATAGAATTATGGCGCAAATGCAAAAAGATTTACGCCTTTCGGTAGAGCCACGACATATCGAATGTTTTGATAATTCTAACATTCAAGGAACCAATCCTGTTGCGGCTTGCGTAGTTTTTAAAGACGGAAAACCATCCAAAAAAGATTACCGACATTTCAATATAAAAACTGTTGAAGGTCCAAATGATTTTGCTTCCATGGAAGAAGTTGTTTATCGAAGATACAAACGAATGTTAGACGAAAGCCAACCATTACCACAACTAATAATTATTGACGGTGGAAAAGGACAGCTTTCGTCAGCACTAAAAAGTATCGATGATTTAGGTTTGCGAGGGAAAATCGCCATCATCGGAATTGCAAAACGCCTCGAAGAACTTTTTTATCCTGGTGATTCTGCACCATTATACCTCGATAAAAAATCGGAAACACTCAAAGTAATTCAGTTTTTGCGCAACGAAGCACACCGATTCGGAATCACATTTCATCGCGATAAACGTAGCAAAGCCGCACTAAATTCGTCGGTAGAAGAAATACCAGGAATTGGCGAAAAAACGATGTTGACATTAATAAAACATTTTAAAAGTGTTAAAAGATTGAAATTAGCCACCGAAAAAGAAATTTCTGACGTCGTTGGTGTTTCAAAAGCCAAAAAAATTTCCGACTTTTACCATAAAATCGATAATTAATATTAGAAGCGAATGTTAAAGGCTTTCTTGCAATCCATTTTCCTGCCATACACTCCAATCTTTTCCTTTCTAAAGAAGAAAGAAAAAGGATTTCCGTTGTTATCAGGGCTAAATAGCTTTTGTCTTTCACTAAAATCAATTTTCAAAACAACTTTTTTCTTAAAACCCGAAACCCGAAACCCGAAACTCGCAACATTATTTCTATTATTTTTTTGTCTATCATCTATCATCTCTTTTTCGCAAGACACAATTAAAAGACCAAAAATTGGATTAGTTTTAACTGGTGGTGGCGCCAAAGGATTTGCTCATATTGGAGTTTTAAAAGTTTTAGAAAAAGCAGGAGTAAAAATTGATTTCATTGGCGGAACAAGCATGGGCGCAGTAGTTGGCGGTTTGTATGCAACAGGTTATAATGCATCACAAATTGATTCTATTTTTAAAGCAACCAATTTTGACGAATTGCTACAAGACTATATTCCAAGAACATCCAAAAGTTTTTACGAAAAAAGAAATGATGAGCTGTATGCTTTTTCATTACCATTTAATAAATTCAGTATTGGTGTTCCAATTGCCTTGTCCAAAGGAATGTATAACTATAATCTATTAACAAAACTCACCCATAAAGTGCGTCATATAAGAGATTTTAATAAGCTTCCAATTCCATTTGTATGCATAGCAACCGACATTGAAACCGGCGAACAGTTATTACTCAATAAAGGATATTTACCACAAGCACTTTTAGCAAGTTCGGCTTTTCCAACACTTTTTTCTCCTGTAGAAATAAACGGACGAATGTTAGTAGATGGCGGCGTTACTAATAATTATCCAATTGATGAAGTTAAAAAAATGGGTGCCGATATTATAATAGGTGTTGATGTACAAGACGGATTAAAAGATAGAAATTCTTTAAAAGAAGCTACACGAATATTGGTACAAATTTCTAACCTTCAAATGATTGAAAGTATGAAAGAAAAAATTGGGAAGACTGATATTTATATCAAGCCAGATATTTCCAATTATTCTGTAATTTCATTTGATAAAGGCGAAGAAATTATTAAAAAAGGTGAAGAAGCAGCACTTTTAGTTTATGATAAAATAAAAAGTGTAGCGCAAAAAGAGAATAAATTTAAAATCAATAAATTAAACTGTATAAAAGACAGCGTTCAAATAGATAGAATTACTATAAATGATACAAAAAACTATACACGTTCATATATAATTGGAAAATTGGGTTTTAAGCAAGGTACCAAAATAAGTTATGATCAATTAAAAAAAGGAATTAATGCATTAAATACAACCGGAAACTTCAGTTCAATAAACTATGAGTTAAACAAGTTTAATGCAGCAGATGAATTGAGTTTAAGTCTTACAGAGAGTAACAATAAATCATTTTTAAAATTTGGACTCCATTACGACGGATTGTATAAAAGTGCTGCTTTATTAAATTTCACCCAAAAAAAATCACTGTTTAGAAATGATGTTTTGTCTTTAGATTTGGCACTTGGCGATAACTTTAGGTACAATCTAGACTATTATATAGACAACGGATTTTATTTTAGCTTTGGCTTCAAGTCTAGATTCAATCAATTTAATAGAAATATTGCAACAGATTTTAATAACGGTAGCTTGTTTTCTCAATATGGCATTAATACAATAAATGTAGATTTTTCTGATTTAACAAATTCGGCGTATTTACAAACAATTTTTGCTCAAAAATTTCTTATTGGAGCAGGAGCAGAATTGAAACACATCAAAATTAGATCTAAAACACTAGAAAACAACAATCCAATATTTGAAAACAGTAATTACACTAGCGCTTTTGGATATGTAAAGTACGATTCATTTGACAATAAATATTTTCCAAAAAAAGGTTGGTTTTTCAATGGTGATATACAAACCTATCTATATTCTACCGATTATACCAATCAATTTAATAGATTTTCAATCCTTAAAGGAGAAATAGGAATTACAAGAACTTTTTATAAAGTAATAAACTTGAAATTACAATCAGAAGCCGGCTTCTCATTTGGAGAAGATAGTGTACATTATTTAGATTTTGTTCTTGGAGGTTATGGATTTAATGCAATAAATAATTTCAAACATTTTTATGGATATGATTTTATAAGTATCGCATCAGACAGTTATATAAAAGCTTTAGCAACAGTAGATATTGAATTCTATAAGAAAAATCATTTAAATTTTTCCGCCAATTATGCCAATGCCGAAAATAAATTATTTAGCACCGGAAATTGGTTAGCTACACCCAAATATTCGGGTTATGCAGTAGGATATGGACTAGAAACAATACTTGGTCCAATAGAAATTAAATACACTTGGTCGCCAGAATTACCCAAAGGATATACGTGGTTTAGTATTGGGTTTTGGTTTTAAAAAACCACAAAAAAATAAATTTACTTCAAATTATTAAACAAAAAAAGTATATTTGAGCACATTAAACTAAAAAAACTGAATTATGTCTATTTGGAAAAGAAAACCAATTAACCAACTTCTGAACGAAGCATCAGAATCTGAAAAAGGATTAAAAAGAACACTTACTGCTAGAGGTTTAACTGCTTTGGGAATAGGTGCTATTATAGGCGCAGGACTTTTTTCAATAACAGGACTTGCAGCTTCACAAAACGCTGGGCCAGCAATAACAATATCTTTTATAGTTGCCGCTTTAGGCTGTGTTTTCGCAGGACTTTGTTATGCAGAATTTTCATCAATGATTCCTGTTGCGGGAAGTGCTTACACCTATTCATTTGCAACAATGGGTGAATTTATCGCTTGGATTATTGGTTGGGATTTAGTTCTAGAATATGCAGTTGGTGCCGCAACAGTGTCTATAAGTTGGTCACGGTATCTCATAAAGTTTTTAGATTCCTATGGAATTCATATTAGCGAGAGCTTAACACATTCTCCATTTGAGGGAGGAACAATAAATTTACCAGCAGTTTTTATTGTAATGCTAATGTCGTTTATACTAATGCGCGGAACTAAAGAATCTGCAACAATAAATGGAATAATTGTAATGCTAAAAGTTACAGTTGTATTAGTTTTTATTGCATTAGGATGGCAATATATTCATCCAGAAAATTATACACCATACATTCCAGATAATACTGGAACCTTTGGAGAATTCGGATTTAGTGGAATTATTCGTGCTGCAGCAATAGTTTTCTTTGCTTACATAGGTTTTGATGCAGTTTCTACGGCTGCCCAAGAGGCAAAAAACCCTAAAAAAGATATGCCAATTGGAATTTTATTGTCTTTGGGGATTTGTACAGTTTTATATATTTTATTTGCTCATGTTATGACCGGAGTTGTAAATTATACAGCATTTGCTGGAGCAGATGGTATTGCGCCTGTTGCAATTGCAATAGATCACATGGGAGTTGCTAATGCTTCTGGAATGATTACTCCAGCCTTTCCGTGGTTAAATAAATTGATTATTCTTGCAATTTTAGGAGGTTACGCATCAGTTATATTAGTTATGTTAATGGGGCAGAGTCGTGTTTTCTTTTCTATGAGTAAAGACGGTTTGATGCCAAAAGTATTTTCAGAAGTTCATCCAAAATTTAGAACTCCTGCTAAAAATAATTTATTGTTTATGTTAATTGTATCTTGCTTTGCAGCGTTTATTCCTGCAAGAGTTGTTGGTGAAATGACTAGTATTGGTACATTGTTTGCATTTATCCTAGTTTGTCTTGGCGTATGGATTATGAGAGTAAAAATGCCCGAAGTAGAAAGAGCGTTTAAAACTCCATTAGTGCCATTAGTGCCAATTTTAGGAATTGGTGTTTGTTTGTTTATGATGGTTTTCTTACCACTAGATACTTGGATTCGTTTAATTGTTTGGATGATGATAGGGTTTGATTTATATTTATATTACGGAATGAAAAACAGTATTTTAAACCAAGGAAATTTCAGCTTAAAAAACTACAAAACAGTTGCATTAGCTGGATTAGGAATGGTTATTGCTCTTGTTGTAATAGCATTTATTCATCATAATGATCCAAAAGCAGATGATATCTATTTGTTTTATTTCTCGATTGCTTTTGCAGTAATTCATGCAATTGTTTACGGATTAAATTATTTAAAGAAAAAATAATTCTTCAAATATTTCATAAAAAAAGCATTACAATTTGAAACCTCATTTTGTAATGCTTTTTTCTTTTTATAAATAATTCACAACAAATTGCCATCAAATTTAAATTTTTCCGATATTTGCTAAACATAATTAGATAATGTGTCAATTTGAAAATTAGATGATTTCAGATTCATTATCTAATTACGATATTATCTAATTATCTAATTAAATGTTATATCATAAACTAGGAAATTTTCCTCAAAAACGTCACACGCAATTTGAAAAACCAAATGGCGGTTTATACTACGAACAACTATTCGGAACCGAAGGTTTTCATGGACATTCCTCTTTATTGTATCATGTTCATAGACCAACTCAGGTAAAGGAAATTACAAAATCCTATTCGGTTGAACCAAAAATAGCTATCGGCAAAAACATAAAATCGTTATTGCTAAAAGGATTTGAACTTAAGCCAGAAGATGATTTTTTAGATTCCAGAAAAGCAATGCTAGTCAACAAAGATTGTACCATCGGACTTGCTGCTCCAAGAAAATCGCTTACAGAATATTTCTATAAAAATGCCGATGCCGACGAAATGATTTTCATCCATAAAGGAAGCGGAAAATTAAGAACCATGATGGGAAACATCGATTTTGAATATGGAGATTATCTAATTATTCCGCGCGGAATGATTTACCAAATCCAATTCAATACCGAAGAAAACCGATTGTTCTATGTAGAAAGTTTTGCGCCATTTTACACACCAAAACGGTATAAAAACGAGTCAGGTCAACATCTAGAACATTCGCCATTTTGCGAACGCGATTTTAAATTGCCAACCGAACTAGAAACGCACGATGAAAAAGGCAATTTCACTATCAAAATAAAAAAAGAAGGAATGATGCACGAATTCGTTTATGCAACACATCCTTTTGACGTAGTAGGTTGGGACGGTTATAATTTCCCATACGGATTTTCTATTCACAACTTCGAACCAATTACAGGAAGAGTACATCAACCGCCACCAGTACATCAAACTTTTGAAACATCAACTTTTGTAGTTTGTTCGTTTTGTCCAAGATTGTATGATTACCATCCAAAGGCAATTCCGGCGCCATACAACCATAGCAATATCGATTCCGATGAGGTTTTGTATTATGTTGATGGCGATTTTATGTCACGAAATAACATCGAACAAGGTCATATTACATTGCATCCAAAAGGAATTCCTCATGGACCAGCGCCAGGTGCAATGGAACGCAGTATTGGGCACACAAAAACAGAAGAATTAGCAGTTATGGTAGATACTTTCCGTCCATTAATGGTTACAGAAGAGGCGATGGGATTGGACGATGGACAGTATTATAAGAGTTGGTTAGAATAATGTCAATTAGATAATTAGAAAATGAGATAATTAGAAATTGTGTCAAATTATCTAATTAAAAAAGCAAAATTTTATAATTCAAATATCGACTAATATATTTTATTCCAACATATTTTCTAATTACCACATTACCACATTACCACATTACCACATTATCTAATTGACACATTATCTAATTACCACATTATCTAATTAAAAAGAAATGACTTTCAACGAGAAATACAAGAATAACGCACTTTTAATCAAAACTTTTGAATTTTCACTTAAAATTATTGATTTAACAGAAGTGTTGCAAGAAAATAAAAAATTTGTGATTGGAAATCAATTATTGAAAAGCGGAACATCAATAGGTGCAAACTCTAAAGAAGCTCAAAATGCCGAAAGTAAAGCAGATTTTATTCATAAACTAAAAATAGCAATCAAAGAAGCAGATGAAACAGAGTATTGGTTATTTCTTTGCGATGCACACAAATCATATCCTGATTGTAAAGAACTACTAAATGACTTATCAGAAATAATAAAAATATTAAATAAAATAATTTCAACATCTAAACTAAAATAATTAGAAAATAAACAATGTGATAATTAGATAATTTTCTAATTTCAACACATTATCTAATTTTCTAATTTTCACATTATCTAATTATATTATGTCAAAAGAAGTAAAATCAGTCGAATACGGCTTAGAAAAAATATTTGAAGGAGCACAAGATTTCCTTCCGCTTTTAGGAACAGACTACGTAGAGTTTTATGTAGGAAATGCCAAACAATCGGCACATTATTACAAAACAGCTTTTGGTTATCAATCGTTAGCTTATGCTGGACTTGAAACTGGAGTTAAAGACAAGACAAGTTATGTTTTAAAACAAGATAAAATTAGAATTGTACTTACAACGCCATTAACGCAAGATTCTCCAATTCATGCTCATCTTCAAAAACATGGTGATGGTGTAAAAGTAGCTGCGCTTTGGGTTGAAGACGCAACTTCAGCTTACGAAGAAACCATGAAACGCGGCGCACGTTCGTTTATGGAACCAACAGTTGAAAAAGACGAATTTGGTGAAGTAGTTCGATCAGGAATTTATACTTATGGCGAAACGGTTCACATATTTGTAGAAAGAAAAAACTACAGCGGCGTATTTTTACCAGGTTACAAAGAATGGAAATCCGATTATAATCCAACAACAACCGGACTAAAATACATCGATCACATGGTGGGAAATGTAGGTTGGAACGAAATGAATACTTGGGTGAAATTCTACGAAGACGTTATGGGATTTGTAAATTTCTTATCGTTTGACGATAAACAAATCAACACCGAATATTCTGCTTTGATGAGTAAAGTAATGAGTAACGGCAACGGAAGAATTAAATTCCCAATAAACGAGCCAGCTGAAGGAAAGAAAAAATCACAAATTGAAGAGTATTTAGATTTTTATGGCGGACCAGGAATTCAGCATATTGCCATTGCAACTGACGATATTATTAAAACAGTATCTGAGTTGCGTTCTCGTGGAGTTGATTTTCTTTCTGCGCCACCACACGCATATTATGAGGCAATTCCGGAGCGTTTAGGAGTTCACATGGACATGATGAAAGAAGACATCAACGAAATAGAAAAATTAGCCATAATGGTTGATGCTGATGAAGACGGTTATCTTTTACAAATATTTACCAAGCCAGTTCAAGACCGACCAACATTGTTTTTTGAAATTATTCAACGAATGGGTGCAAAAGGTTTTGGTGCAGGTAACTTTAAGGCGCTTTTTGAGTCAATTGAACGCGAACAAGCTTTGAGAGGAACGTTATAATTTTCACATTTTATTAAACAATTATCAAAATACAACGTTGTAGTACAGCTATTTTTAATAAATATATGTTAAAGTTGATTTTTTTTTGAGAATAAATCAAAAACACTAGTATCTTTGTACTCACAAAAAGAGAAGGAGTGGTTTCCTTCAATTTTTATATAAGTTTTCATAATTTATAGTATTTTGGTTGGTTAATAGCATAAAAACTCCGTCATTATTTGACGGAGTTTTTTTGTTTTTATACATTTGGAACAGAAATTGCGTATATCATAGTAATCAGTTTTATCACTCAAAATATTTGAGGGATTTAAAAAACGAAAAATCGCTAAATTATTTAAAAATGAAAAAGATTATTATACTTGGTTTATTTCTTGTCACAGTTAGCTTTGATACACAAAAAGCTTCTGCATTTGATGTAGGTGAATGGTTTAAATTTAGAATCCACTACGGATTAGTGACGGCAGGTTATGCAACCCTAGAAGTTAAAGAAGCTACTAAAAATAACAAAAAAGTTTATCATGCAATAGGTCGTGGTTACACAACAGGTATGTCCAAATGGTTTTTTAAAGTAGAAGATAACTATGAGTCTTATTTTGATAAACTTACAGGAAAACCATATCAATATGTTAGAAAAATTGATGAAGGTGGTTACACAAAAGATCAAGAAGGTTTTTTCAATCAAGATAAAAATACTATCTTAGTAAAAGATTATAAAAACGATACTAATAAAACGTTTACTACATCTGAAAACATTCAAGATATTATTTCTACATTCTATTATTTAAGAAATCATCCCAATGTAGATAAATTAAAAGTAGGTGAAGCTATAACAATCGACATGTTTTTTGACGATGAATCAACAAAGTTTAAGTTAAAATTTATTGGAAGAGAAGATTTAGATACTAAATTTGGAACCGTTCCTTGTATGATTTTTAGACCATTGGTTCAGTCAGGTAGAGTTTTTAAAGAAGAAGAGAGTTTAACGGTTTGGATATCAGACGATGACAATAAACTTCCTCTTAGAATAAAAGCCAGCTTAGCCGTTGGTTCTATAAAAGCAGATTTAGAATCTTTTAAGGGATTAGCAAATCCATTTACAATTAAAGTAAAATAATGAGTTTAGAAACAACTTTTTTAATAGAAGAATTAGAAAAAAAATTTGATGCAATAAATCAAAAAACAGATACACATCTTGAAGGATTGCTTTGGTCTAAACCAATCACGTATTGGGATTATATTCAAACCGATGCTTTATTAAATTTACAAACTCAAAGAACCATTTTGCCAGACGAAATGGTTTTTATTATGTACCATCAAGTCAATGAGTTATTGTTTAAGATGATTCTTTGGGAGATAAAACAAGTATGCCATTGCGAAAAACCAGAAACTAAATTTTTTACCGAAAGAGTGACCAGAATAAGTCGTTATTTTGACATGCTAACCACTTCATTCGATATTATGGGTGACGGAATGGAAGTAGAGCAATACATGAAATTTAGAAATACACTGACGCCAGCAAGTGGTTTTCAAAGTGCGCAATATAGATTAATAGAATTTTCATCAACAGATTTAATCAATTTAATCGATTATAGATTTAGAGCAACAATAGATAGAGATACTCCTTTTTCTCACGCTTTTGAACATTTATACTGGCAAGCAGCTGGAAAAGATTATAAAACTGGCGAAAAAAGTTTCCTTATTTTAGAATTCGAAAGAAAATATAAAGACGAATTTTTGCGTTATATGGAAGAATACAACACCACTAATATTTGGCAAAAATTTAAACAATTACCAGAAAACGACCAAAAAGATTCTAACTTGGTTGCTGCAATGCGCCATTATGATAAAACTGTGAATATTACTTGGGTTATGGGACATTTAAATGCTGCCAAGAAATACATTGAAAGCGGAAAAGGTTCGGGCGAAGCAACAGGCGGCAGCGAGTGGAAAAAATATATGCATCCAAAATACCAAAGAAGAATATTTTTTCCTGAACTTTGGAGCGATGAAGAATTAAAAAATTGGGGTGAAGATTGCTAAAATAGTCAAGTATTGAAAAAAACTGCAGTATTTTTATTGGTTTTAATAACCTTGTTTTCTTGTAAAAAAGCACAAGAGGAGTTTGTTATTGAAGATAGTGAACCACACAAACCAATAGTTGATTTTGGTTTTCATTATGACGATTTTAATGTGCATTATGACACCATTCAAAGTCAAGATACTTTTGATAAAATCCTAAGTAAACAAAACCTTAACGGAAAAAAAGCATCTGAAATTATTAAAATTGTAAAAGATTCTTTTCCAACATCAGTAAGATTTAAACGACCTTATATTTGTCTAAGATCTAAAGATAAATACAATAAATTGCAGTATTTAATCTATCAACCCAACCGATTAGACTATTATTTAATAGATTTAACTGATTCTATTGTTGGGTTTAAAAAATCAAGACCTTTAACTTTCAAAGTGCGAACTGTTGCAGGCGAACTTACAGGATCGCTTACGCAAACATTACGCAGTTTAAAAATCGAACCTACTTTATCGGGTAGACTAACCAAAGTGTTTGCATGGTCAATAGATTTTTTCAAATCTAGAAAAGGCGATAAATTTGCATTAAGCTTTACAGAACGATACATCAATGATACTATTTATGATGGAGTTGATAGTTTGAGAGCAGCTTATTTTGAATATAAAGGTGAAAAAATTTATGCTTTTCCATTCGTGCAAGAACGAAATGGTAAAGTAGATTATTATGACGAAAATGGTAAAGCCTTGAAAAACTTTTTCTTGAAAGCACCATTAAAATTTGTAAATATTACTTCACGTTTTTCTAAAAATCGTTTTCATCCTGTTCAATTAAAATGGAAAGCTCATAAAGGAACCGATTATGCAGCGCCAACAGGAACTCCAATTATGTCAACAGCTGCCGGAATTGTAGAACAAGCAGGATATACCGCCGGAAACGGAAATTTTGTTAAAGTAAAACACGATAAAATCTATTCAACACAATACCTTCACATGTCAAGAATTCTTGTAAGAAGAGGACAACGTGTAAAACAAGGAGAAACTATAGGTAAAGTAGGAAGTACTGGTCTAGCAACTGGACCACATGTGTGCTATCGTTTCTGGAAAAATGGTGTTCAAGTGGATGCTTTACAATTAAAATTGCCAAACTCTCAGGCTATGGAAGGCCGAAATTTGCCACGATATAAAGAACAAATTAGACCTTTAAAAAGAGAATTGGATAGCGTTGCCGATTTGAAATTTAAAAAATAAAAGATTTTTTTATTCAACTACAACGTTTTCACTGGCTTTTCAATTATAAAAACTTCAAACTCCTACTTTTATCTGTAATATTTATCTAATTTTGCCGTTCAAAAATTAGATAAAAATGGCTTTACAAAATACAAACCCATCAAATACAGAGGCTTGGCAAAACTTGAAAAATCACTTTTCAAAGATGCAAAACAATTCTATTAAAGAAATGTTTCAAAATGATGGTGCAAGAGCAGAAAAATTTCACATACAATGGAATGATTTTTTAGTAGATTATTCTAAAAATAATATCAATCAAGAAACTAAAGATTTACTTTTAAAATTAACAGAAGAAGTAAATTTAAAAGATGCAATTTATAAATATTTTGATGGCGATTTAATTAACCAAACAGAGAATCGTGCCGTACTTCATACAGCTTTACGTGCGCAAGAAACAGCAACAATTTTAGTTGATGGAAATAACGTAATGCCCGAAATTTATGAAGTAAAAAAAAGTATAGAAAAATTTACCAACCAAGTTACCTCTGGAGAAAGAAAAGGATACACAGGAAAAGCATTTACAGATATTGTAAACATCGGAATTGGTGGTTCAGATTTAGGTCCGGCAATGGTTGTAGAAGCTTTACAATTTTATAAAAATCATTTAAACGTTCATTTTGTTTCTAATGTAGATGGTGATCATGTAAATGAAATTATTAAAAAAATAAATCCAGAAACTACGCTTTTTGTTATTGTTTCTAAAACATTTACTACCCAAGAAACATTAACTAATTCTGAAACTATAAGAAGTTGGTTTTTGCAATCAGCTAAGCAAGAAGATGTTGCTAAACACTTTGTTGCCGTTTCTACAAATATTGGTAAAGTAACCGAATTTGGAATCGATGCTAACAATATTTTCCCAATGTGGGATTGGGTTGGTGGACGTTTTTCACTTTGGTCTGCTGTAGGTTTATCAATTAGCTTAGCCGTTGGGTTTGATAATTTTGATAAATTATTAAAAGGTGCCAATCTAATGGACGAACATTTTAAGAATGAATCGTTTGATAAAAATATTCCTGTAATTTTAGCTTTGTTAAGTGTTTGGTACAATAATTTCTTTGGTGCCGAAAGTGAAGCTTTAATTCCGTACACGCAATATCTTCAAAAGTTGGCTCCGTATTTACAACAAGGAATTATGGAAAGTAACGGAAAAAGTATTGGTCGCGACGGAAAACCAGTAAATTACCAAACAGGAACTATCATTTGGGGAGAACCAGGAACTAATTCGCAACATGCTTTTTTTCAATTGATACATCAAGGTACAAAACTAATTCCTACAGATTTTATTGGATATGTAAAACCTTTGTATGGTAACGAAGACCATCATAATAAATTGATGTCTAATTTTTTTGCTCAAACAGAAGCATTATTACACGGAAAAACAACAGCACAAGTTCAAGCAGAATTTGACAATCAAGGAATAGAAAAATCTAAAGCAGATTATTTAAAACCGTTTAAAGTTTTTGCAGGAAACAAACCAACCAATACAATTCTTATTGACAAATTGACACCAGAATCCCTAGGTTCATTAGTGGCTTTGTACGAACATAAGATTTTTGTTCAAGGAATTATTTGGAATATTTTTAGTTATGATCAATGGGGTGTAGAACTTGGAAAGCAACTAGCCAATTCTATTTTAGATGAAATTAATTCTAACAAAGTGAATCAACATGATAGTTCAACATCATTTTTGTTAACATATTTTCTTGAAAATAAGTAATTTATATTTATTTAACTTTATATAAGCCTCAATATTTTGATAAATATTGAGGCTTTTTCATGTATTTTGCCAAAGTGTTAGTGATAATTCAACAATTAGACAAAACGAGTTGATTAACTGAGAAAAGCGTAACAAAAAACACTTTGTTAACATTAGCTTAACACCTGTAACGTTTAAAAATTGGAATTTTGCAGAAAATATTTAAAAACCAAAACAACATGAAAAAAAGTACAACTAATTTGTTTTCATTATTGTTTCTTTTAATGACAACAGTAATGTTTTCTCAAGGAAAGATTAAAGGAACAATAATTGATGGCGATCTAAAGGGTGGAATACCAGGGGTTAACGTTGTGATTAAAGGTTCTTCAACTGGAACTTCAACAGACATTGACGGAAAATTTATATTGAGTGCAAGTTCAGCATCGGGTCAAGTAGTTGTTTCTTACATTGGATACAAATCTCAAACAATGAGTTTTTCAGTAAAAAATGGAGAGACAATTGATTTAGGAATGATAAAACTTTATGCAGATACAAATCAATTGGATGAAGTGGTAGTAAAAAGTACTATAATTGACGTAGCAAAAGATAGAAAAACTCCAGTAGCTGTTTCTACAATTAAAGCTTCAGAAATTCAACAAAAATTAGGAAATCAAGAATTTCCAGAAATATTAGCGAATACTCCTTCGGTTTATGCTTCTAAAGCTGGTGGTGGTTTTGGAGATTCAAGAATTACTATTCGTGGATTTGACCAGAAGAATATTGCAGTTATGATTAACGGTGTTCCAGTTAATGATATGGAAAACAGTGCTGTTTTCTGGAGTAACTGGGCAGGATTGTCAGATGTTACTTCATCATTACAAGTACAAAGAGGTTTAGGTTCGTCTAAAATTGTAAATGCTGCTGTTGGTGGAAATATTAATATAGTTACAAGAACATCAGACATGAAAGAAGGTGGTTCTGTTTCTGCTAGTGTTGCCAACAATAATTATTTAAAAACCAATATTGCTTACAATACAGGTAAATTGAAAAATGGTTTGTCTGCATCCGTTTTATTGAGCCAAACAAGCGGCAGCGAATATGCTAGAGGAACTGAATTTCAAGGAGGTAATTATTTTATTGCTTTAGGATATGAAATTAACAAGAAAAACGATATTCAATTTACTTTTACTGGTGCGCCTCAATGGCACAATCAAAGAAGTACTTCTCCTACAATTGCTCAATATTTAAAATATGGTCAAGATGGAGATCCAGATCGTAAATTAAATTTAGACGCAGGATATTTAAACGGTCAAGATTATAATTTTAGAACTAATTATTACCATAAACCAGTTGCTTCTTTAAATTGGGATTATAAAATTTCTGAAAAAATGAAATTCTCTACAGTTCTTTACGGATCTTGGGGTCGTGGTGGAGGAACAAATGCTAATGGTGTTGCTAGAGGATTGCAATATACAAATGACCTTTTTAGAAACGCAGATGGAACTTTAAACGTAGATAAAATTCAAGCTTGGAATACAGGAAATCTTGCTATTGCAGCAGGAACTAGTCCAGCTCAGCCTAGAGTATTAACTAACGGTGCATACATAAATTATTCAAGCACTGCAACAGATCTTACTAATGGTATATCTAAAATTGCATCTACAAATTCTCATGATTGGTATGGTGGTGTAGCTAGTTTAAATACTAAACTTACTAACGAACTTACATTAGATTTTGGAGTTGATTTAAGAACTTACAAAGGAATTCACTTTCAAACAGTGAACGATAATGTTGGTGCTAAAGGATACAAAGATTTATTGACTGCTACCAATGGTAATATCAATGTGCCTAATAATCTTGTTTATTCAACTTATGAAGCTTTGCCAAATTTAAATCCATTATGGAATACAGATTATCAAACCAAAGTAAATTACAATAACGACAGTAAAGTGAACTGGTTGGGTGCTTTTTCTCAATTAGAATATTCTAAAGGCGATTTAACTGCATTTATTCAAGGCGCTGTTTCTCAACAAGGATTTAAGAGAATTGACTATTTTAGATTTACAGATGCTAGCGGAAATCAAGAAACTAGTTTCAAGAAAGTTCTTGGAGGAAATGTAAAAGCAGGGTTAAATTACAATTTGGATGCTCACAATAATGTATTTGTAAATTCTGGTTACTACTCTAAACAACCATTTTTCAATGCAGTATATCCTAACAACAGAAACTTTGTAAACGATAATTTAACAAATGAAAAAATTCTTGGTGTTGAACTTGGATATGGTTATCGTTCATCTAAATTTAATGCAAATTTAAATTTTTACAGAACTACTTGGAAAGATAGATTTCAAACCATAACAGACGTTACTACAATTGCTGCGCCAACTCCAGGAAATCCAAATGCAACTGCATTAGAAAATCCAAATGGTTATTTTTCTTTTTCGGGAATAAGCGAAACACATCAAGGTATAGAAGTTGACATGAACTATAAACCATTTGATAAATTAGTTATCAACGGAATGGTTTCTGTTGGAGATTGGTTCTATAATGGTAATGCTTCTAGTTCAAGATTTACGGTTTCTAACGATGCATTTGGTGGTTCAGCAACAGCTAAAACTTTATTTTTGGACAAAGTAAAAGTTGGTAATGCTGCACAAACAACTGCTTCTATTGGAGCAACTTATGAAATTGTAAAAAGAGTTAAAATTGATGCTAACTACAGATATGCCGAAAGATTGTATGCTAATATGACGCCAACAAACTTTCAATCTGAAACAAATAAAGGTGTATTAGAATTACCTTCTTTTGGATTAGCTGACGCTGGATTTTCTTATAAAATGCTAGTTGGAAAAGACAAAGCAAACTCAGTTAACTTTAGATTGAATGTTAACAACGTATTAGATAAAATTTATATCTTAGAATCAAGTTCTAATATATTTGCTGATGATAACGTTAATAATGCCGTTCCATCACAAGGTACTTATGAGTCTAATGGTAGAACTTACAACGGTGTTGCAACAGCAAACAATGTTTTCTTCGGTTTTGGAAGAACTTGGAACTTTGGAATGTCTTATAATTTCTAAGACTTAAACAATTTATAAAAAAAGCATTCTTGAAAAAGGATGCTTTTTTTTATACTTTTTTTCTGTATATTTGTTAAAACTAAAATTAAATTTCAATGTATAATTTCATTCAAAAATTTCACTCAGGTTGGGCATATTTAGCACTTTTATTACTATTAGTTGCCATTATTAACGCGATTATTGGTGTGACTTCTAAAAAAGAATTTACAGCAAAAGATAGAAAAATAGCATTGTTTGGTTTAATTGCAACTCACATTCAATTAGTAGTAGGATTGATTTTATATTTTGTATCAGAAGTTGGTTTCAAAGCTTTTTCAACAGAAGGAGCGATGAAAATTCCTGCACTAAGATTGACAATGTTAGAACATCCATTAATAAATATCATAGCAATTACTTTAATCACTATTGGTTGGTCAAAACATAAAAAAGCAACTTCAAGCGAAGCAAAATTCAAATCAATTGCTATTTTCTTCTCATTAGGATTATTGCTAATTCTGGCAAGAATTCCCTGGTCTCTATGGTTTTAAATACTAAAAAAAGTCCGCATTAGGACTTTTTTTATCTTTTGTCAAATTATTTCTACAAGAATAATGCTAATATGGTATTATTTTTGAAAATTAGTTTCAATAAATTATGAAAAAAATAAATCCTCTTTTTTGGAAATCACTTACTTTTATTTTGCTCCTTTCGAGCTTAACTTTTGTAGCACAAAAAACAACTTTAATAGAAACTAAAAAAGTTAAAGTTGACACCATTAAAAAACTTAAAATAGCAAGTGATCCAGTATTAATTGATTCAATTATAACTTTTAAAGGAAAATTTAAATCATTTAAAAAAACTGCTCACGCCTCTTACTATGCCGATAAATTTCATGGAAGAAGAACAGCAAGCGGAAAAAAATATGATAAAACCAAATTAACAGCTGCACATAAATCACTTCCTTTTGGCACAATTGTTAGGGTTACTAATGAATCTAATGGAAAATCAGTGATAGTAGAAATTACAGATCGCGGACCATTCGTTAGAGGTAGAGAAATTGATTTGTCTAGAAAAGCATTTTATACAATTGCTTCTAGTAGTGGTGCAGGATATATTAAAGTAACTTTAGAGGTTTTACAAAAATAATTACCAGTTTTTAAACGGATTTTTACTTATATAAGCATTGTAATATTTAGAATCATTTGTCACTTCTTCACCCAGCCATTTGGGTTTAAGTATTGTTTCATCTTCATTTTCAAGCTCAATTTCTGCAATAATTAGTCCAGAATTATCTTCATGAAAAACATCAATCTCAATAGTGTGATTGCCCGATTTTACTTCATAACGTGTTTTTTCAATAACTCCTTTTTCACAAAGTTTTAACAACGCTTTAGCTTCGTCAATTGGAATTTCTTTTTCCCATTCAAATCTAGATGCACCGCTTTCGTTTCCTATTCCTTTTATCGTTATAAAACCGCTTTGGTTTTTTATTCTAATGCGAACTGTTCGTTCAGGAACTATAGAAATGTAACCTTGAGCAATATCATTTTTAGCAAAACTGTCTCTAATAAAATCATTGGAAGTAACCAAATATTTACGTTCTATTTCAATCATAACACAACTTTTTTTATCAAAAATAGTGAAACTCCATCATTTTTCTATCCAATAAAAAAACTAAATTTGTAATGTGTCAGAAGAAATAAAACAACGAAAAATAATTCATGTAGATATGGATGCATTTTACGCTTCGGTCGAGCAAATGGATAATCCCGAACTTAAAGGAAAACCATTGGCTGTTGGCGGAAGCGAAATTCGTGGTGTTGTCTCGGCAGCAAGTTATGAGGCCAGAAAATTTGGAGTAAGAAGTGCCATGAGTGGCGTTCAAGCGGCTAAAAATTGTCCCAATTTAATCTTTGTAAGACCTCGATTTGATCGTTACAAAGAAATTTCTGTAAAGATTAGAAAGATTTTTCTTGATTATACAGATTTAGTAGAGCCACTATCACTCGATGAAGCCTATTTAGATGTAACACACAATAAAAAAGGAAATCCTAGTGCGAGTTTAATTGCTCAAGAAATTAGAAAACGAATATTCGACGAAGTTGGTCTTACAGCATCGGCCGGAATTTCTGTAAATAAATTTGTAGCGAAAATTGCAAGTGACTATAATAAACCCAACGGACAAAAAACGGTAAACCCTAATGAAGTTGAAAGTTTTTTAGAAGATCTAGAAATAAAAAAATTCTATGGAATAGGAAAAGTTACTAAAGAAAAAATGTATCAACATGGCATTTTTACAGGCAAAGATTTAAAATTAAAAACCAAAGAATATCTTGAGCAACATTTTGGAAAAAGCGGAGTTTTCTATTACAGTATCGTTCGCGGTATTCACAACAGCGAAGTTAAACCTGATAGAATATCTAAGTCTGTGGCTGCCGAACATACATTTAACGAAAACCTCACTTCGGAAATTTTTATGCAACAACGATTAGAACAAATTGCTGCCGAACTTGAAAAAAGATTAAAAAAATATAATATTTCGGGCAAGACGGTAACTTTAAAAATAAAATACAGCGATTTTACAACACAAACAAGAAGTAAAACCTTGCCCTATTTTATTGCCGATAAAGGATTGCTGTATGAAACTGCTAAAGAATTATTGTATCAAGAACGAATGAAAGAATCCGTTAGACTTCTCGGAATTTCTTTGAATAATTTAAACACAGAAATCAAGAAAACGGTTGTGGTTCAACTACGATTTGAATTTTAAAACCCTTCAACAAAAGTTAAATATTACTTGTAATTAAATCTAGTTTTATAAATCTTCTATATTTGTTCAAAATTAGACGATATGGAATTCTTAGAATATGAAAAAGCAATAGCAAAACACTACGATACTTTGTCTGTAATGAGTGCGCCTTTAATTAGTTGGGATTTTTATTTGCAAGGCTTAAGTAAAATGAAAATGTCTGTGGCAGATGCAACCCAGTTAAAGAAACTTGTTTATTTAAACAATTGGAAAACAAACTGGAATTTTCAAGAGCATTTGCAAAACGATACCGTTATTGTAGTAACAGATTCTAAATTAAAGATTGTATTTGCTTCTAAGAACATCGTTAAAATGAACGGTTACAGTCCGAAAGAAGTGATTGGTAACTCGCCTAAAATGTTTCAAGGTGAGCAAACCAATGAAAAAATTTCAAAAGAAATTAGCGAAGCTGTAAAAAATCAAAAACCATTTGATAAAATTATTTTAAACTATTGCAAAGATGGTTCATTATACAAATGTCATATTAAAGGTTATCCAATATTTGATAAAAAAGGCGAGCTAATTAATTTTATAGCTTTTGAGAAAATTGCAGCTTAAATCGCAGTATTTTTTTACTTAAAATTTTTTTCAACAAAAAAACAAAACATCCATCCTTTTTTCTACTTTTGCGTGAAATTTACAATCGCTTAACACAATAAAATTAATTTATTGTTGTTAGTGATTTTAGTAGGTTTAAGCAAACATTTTATCTTTACAAGTTTAATGAACAATAGTAGAAAAGTCATCATCCTAATTTTAGTAGTTACTATTATTCAGTTGACATTATCCGTTTTTTCAAGCGAGTTTATTGACTATTATCCTTCTTTTAAAAATGTACATTTACTTTCGGATATTCTTGTAAAAGAAAAACCAAAAAATAATCTTGCCAAGAATGTAAAAAAAACCAATGCCAACTCGGTAGATGGAGTTGTAATAAACGATTTCGATACCTATATAAAAAAAGGAACTTTAATTAGGTTTAATGCCGATACTTTACAACCAGCGTTAACAAAGTTCAATGAGAAACTAATAGCTTTGTCTGAAGGTAAAAACGTAAAGATTAGAATTGCTTGGTTTGGAGATAGTCAAATAGAAGGCGATTTTATTACGCAAGACATTAGAACGTTACTTCAAAATTACTTTGGATCACAAAAAGGTGTTGGATTTGTACCAATAACATCTGTTTCTTCCGATTTTAGAAAAACAGCCAAATTGTTTACTACAGGAGATATAAAAGCCGATAATTTTAAAAAATCTGATGGAAATTCTAGTTTATTCTTCTCGGGATATTCTTTTTTTAGCAATGATTTAACCGTCAATTTTACTGATAATACGGCTAAAAATCAAATCTCTCAAAAGTGGTTACTTTATGGAAAAGGAGATTCTATTGCAGTAAAAATTAAAGATTCTATTAGAAAATATCCAGCAGATAAAACTTTCAATAAAGTATTAATCAATAACTCGGCATCCAATAAAGTATCGTTCAGTATTTCGTCTAATAAAACTCCTATTTATGGCGTTTCTTCCGAACCAAAATCTGGAATAGTATTGGATAATTTTTCTTTTAGAGGCATCACTGGCGTAGAACTAAAAAAACTGAACAGCGAATTATTATCAGAAATCAACAAATCGGGTTATTATGATTTGATCGTTTTTCAATATGGTGTTAATTTAATGTTTAAGCCCAACGATACCAATTATGATTATTATTATCGTGCCATGCGACCGGTTTTAAAGAAATTTAAGAACAACATGACCAATACCGAATTTTTAATGTTTAGTTGTTCTGATAGAGCATTCAATTATGACGGAGAATGGAAAACTGCTGTCGGAATTGATTCACTTATCAATACCCAGGCACGATTGGCATATGATAATGACATTCCGTTTTATAATTTTTATAATTCTATTGGCGGAAAAGGCACGGTTGTAAAATGGGCAGACAGCACACTTCAATTGGCCAATAAAGATTATATTCACTTTAACTTTAGAGGCGCTAAAATTGCTGCCAAAACTATTTATAGCGCTATCATTCACGATTATGAAAAGGCAGTAAAATTAAAAAAAGCCAACAAACCTTTGGTAACTCCAAAAGCAATTGACAAAAAAGCAATTGACAAAAAAGCAGTTGACAAAAAGATAGTTGAAAAAGAAACGTTGCGTGGTAAACCCAACGTGCCAAAAATTGTTTCACCAACAACAGATTCATCAAAATCTAAAGTTATAAAACAAATAGTTACAAAAGCAAACACTAAAAAAATTGATTCTTTATGATTAATATTGATTGGAATAGTGTTCAAAATCAGCTTTTGTATGATGCACACAATCCGTTATTATTTAATAATGGTTTTTTTGTGTATTTCATGGTGGCGTTCATTTTATTTTACTATTTATTCAGAAAAAACTATAAGCACAGAGCCATTGTTTTAACCTTATTTTCGTTATACTTTTTCTATAAAGCCAGCGGAAGCTTTGTTGGAATTGTTATTCTATCTGCTTTTTTTAATTTTGGTATTTCCAATTTAATTTTTAAAGCAAAAAAGAAATCACTCAAGCAATTTTTTCTTTTTTGGAGTGTTATTTTCAATCTCGGACTGCTGTTTTACTTTAAATACACTAATTTTTTTATTGATTTAGTTAATAATTTTACTGTTTTAAAATTTGATCCGCTTCATATTCTTTTGCCAATTGGGATTTCATTTTTCACATTTGAAAACCTAAGTTATACCATTGATGTCTATCGCGGAGAAATTGAGCCAGAAAAGAAAATTGTAAATTACTTATTGTTCTTGTCCTTTTTTCCAAAATTAGTAATGGGACCAATCGTTAGAGCATCCGATTTTATTCCGCAATTAAAGAAAGAATATTTTGTAAGTGATTCCGATTTTTCTAAAGGATTTTATTTAATTGTAACAGGACTAATCAAAAAACTCATCATTTCCGATTATATTTCTGTCAATCTAGTTAACTATGTTTTTGACGGTCCAAATTTGCACAATGGTTTCGAATGTTTGATGGCTTTGTATGGATATGCCATTGTAATTTATTGTGATTTTAGTGGTTATAGTGACGTTGCAATAGGAATTTCTAAATGGATGGGAATCACTATTCCAACTAACTTTTTATCGCCTTATCAAAGTAAATCGGTTAGTGAATTTTGGCGAAGATGGCACATTTCATTATCAAGTTGGCTTCGTGATTATCTATATATTTCAATGGGCGGAAATAGAAAAGGAAAATTTAGAACCAATTTGAACTTGTTTTTAACCATGTTAATAGGAGGTTTTTGGCACGGAGCAAGTTTAAATTTCATTATTTGGGGTGCATTACACGGCATCGGATTAGCAATAAACAAACTTTGGAATACTCTTTTTGGTAAATTTAGAATCTTGCCTAAAGTTGTAGCAAACTTTTTATTTGCACTAATTACCTTTCACTTTGTTTGTTTTTGTTGGATTTTTTTTAAAGCCAGTAACCTAGATACAGCTTTACAATTCATACACCAAATTGTATATCAATTTACATTCGATGGTGCCTATGAGTATTTTGAAAATTATAAATATGTCGTTATTATGATTGCAATTGGGTTTTCAATTCACATTATTCCAGACAATTTTCAAGAGAAAATTATAGAAAGACAAAAACGTTTTCCTTTAGTGTATTATGTGATTGTAATGATGTTATTTATAACGTTATATTCGTTCTTTAAAAGTGCCGAGCCAGTGATGCCCATCTATTTGCAGTTTTAATAATTGAATAGAAAACTAATTTTTAAGCATAAATTTATTCCAAACTTCAGCAAATGCAGCTGCAAATAAAGTGCCCTGAAGTATATAACCTTCTCGAGAAAAATGCACTAAATCGCTACGTAAAAGCTGCGTAGATTTCCAAACCTTAGCACCTTCTAAACCGCGACTAACGTTGAATAAGTCCCAACATACAACATTGTTTTCATTAGAAAATTCAATTAAAGCATTGGTAATCACTTCTAAAGATTTATTTGGACTAATTTTCTTAAAATAAGAAACCGGTGGAGTTGTAAGTATTATGCAAGCATTTGGCGAAATCAAGCGAATTTTATTAATCATACTATTTACATCATCAAGAAAATCTTCGGCTTTCAAATTTGGATCTTGCGCTTCATTTGTGCCTAAAGAAATAATATAACAATCAGCATTTAAATTTTTAAGTTGTTTCCAAAATCTTGATGTTTTAGTATAATCAGAATATTTTGCACCATTAGCGCCAATGCTATGATATATAATGCCAGAAGTTTCTTTTTTTTCTAAAGAAACGCCAAAAAACTGAATGGTATCTGTGGTGGGAAAAGTCAATTTGAATCCAGAAGTAGCCGATTTTAAATTAAACTCAGCATAATTGGGAGCAACAGCATAACAAATATTTTCAGTTTGATTATCATTATATACATACGCCAATTCAGAAATTTCTCCACCCATAAACAGTTTTACTTTGTCAAAACTATCTTTTATGCCATTTATAGATCGTAAATCTAAATTAAATTCTGGATTTGCACTTTGAGATTCAATTCCAAAGGCCGAAATTCCACAAGAAATTAGTGTATCAATACGAGCAACACGATTGTTTTTCCAACTGCTTTTAGAACTTGAAATAATGTCGTAAGGCGCATTAGTTTTGGCCACTTGATACGGAAAAACCAAGCCACGTCCGGCATTTCCAAAATAACTTTGCAATTGAGATCTAATAACCGAAGTTTCCAAATCGGCTTGAATATGAGAATCGCCAATATGAACAAAGACTGCATTTTCTTGACTAAAATGCTTTATTTTATACAATTTAGCCAAAAGCGGATTCATAGAGTAGGTATTGATAAAAATATTTTTAGATGGATCAATTTTGTTAGAGACAGTAGAATCTATACCTTTTATGTTCCAATTTTCTATGTGTTGCGCAGTGATTTGCATCGTCATAAAAGATGTAAAAGCAACGACCAAAAGTATTTTTTTTGAAAACATTAGAAACCTAATTTTAATTATAGCAAACAAAGAATATGCCTTTTTTGGCAAATTTTGTAAAGGTTTCAAAGATAGTTTTTTTACAACTATTTTTTTTACAATTTAACTTAAACAAAAAAGCCATCCTTAGTAACGGATGGCTTTAGAGGTATTTTATAAATATTTATTTTCTATTCAATTTAGAGAGTAATCTTAAGAATTCAATATAAAGCCAAACAAGCGTAATCATTAATCCCATTGCGCCATACCATTCCATGTATTTTGGCATTTTTTGTTGCGCACCTTTTTCTATTTGATCAAAGTCTAAAAACAAGTTTAAGGCAGCAATTATAATTACAAAAACGCTAATACCAATACTCATCATAGAGTTTCCGTAATGAACAGGTTGAAAACTTGTAAACATAGTAAGCAACCACGAAATTAAATAATAAACCCCAATGGCTAGTGTTGCTGCAATTACAACCGATCTAAACTTTTCAGTAACTTGAACTATATTGTATTTGTATAATGCAAAGCATACTAAAAAAGTTACAAAAGTTGCACCTACAGCTTGAATGACTATTCCAGGATACATTACTTCAAAAATTGCTGAAATACCGCCAATGAATAAACCTTCAAATACGGCATAAGCTGGAGCCAAATAGGTAGAAAGGTGCGGTTTAAAAGTAGAAACCAAAACCAATATCATTCCAATAATAGCACCGCCAATTACCAAAAGCATTGGATTATAACCACTATATGCCAATGTCCAAGTGCCAAAAGCACTGGCAACAAGCAACATCAAAAGAATAAAACTCTTGTTTATTGTTCCGGCAACAGTCATCGGTTCGCTATAATCAATAGCATTTACATAATCATTAGCAGGCGAAGTGTTGCTAAATGTCTTAGTTCTAAAAAAGGGATTCTTCGATTCCATTTAAAAATTGTTTTTAGTTGTTCAAATATACTTTTTCTTTCTAAATGAAAAAAGGATTACTAAAATATTTAACTATTTCTGTAATCCTTTTTATAAATAATCTTGTTTTGATGAAAAACACTTTTCAGAAATGAAATTTATTATGGAATTACTTTGGTAAATACAGTGTGCCATTTTATGTCAAATCGTCCTTGTGTAATCTCTATTTCGTCCAAAGGATTTGTAGAATTTTTTACTTTACAGCTAAAAGTGCCCGAAATAATCTTATTTAAATAATCATATTTTGTAATTGTTAAAGTTCCAGAATTTGCGTAAGATCTAAAATATTGATATGAATTAGAAGAAGCTTTGAATATTTTACAATGCATATAATTATGATTTAAACCATAAATTTCAGTCATTCCATTTGATTCATTAATTATTGAAGTCCCAATTCCATTTGCATGAATAGCTTGCATATGTATAAATATACTTGGAGTAGACGTACTTTTATAATCATGTATATCAAGTTCATAGTAGTCAGTAGTATTTGGATATCCACCCCAAAGTATTGCACCACTATCAGGAGAGTTAAAAGTTCCAGTCCCAGTTCTTGGTAGTGCCAAACCTCCATTTATAAAAAAGCCAAAAGTATTTGCGCCTGACTGAGTTTCTAGAGGTAGTATTAAACCATAACTTTCATTTTAATCATCTTTTGAATATCCTGTTAAAAAGAGAATTGTTACTAATGTTAAGAGTGCTTTTTTCATTGTTTTAATTTTTTTAGTTTTATGGAAAAACATGAGAAATTAATGTAGCCGTTTTTATATCAAATCTACCATTTGTTATTTCAATAATATCAGTTGTACTGCCATAACGAGCAAATTTTCCTTTAAAAATTCCAGATATAATACCACTATCTCTTTTGGTTATTTTAATTTCACCTTGATTTTCTATAGAACCATAATAAGCATAATTACCTAGTGCATTATCCCATATTTTAAAGTAAATATGGTTCTCATCTATACTATCAATATTGTCTTGAAAGTTACTTTGCTTTAAAGTATAAATGCCTACGCCTTGGTTAACTAAGTCTTTAAAGTGCAGTACCATTTTAAATCCTACTGCGCTTGCTCCATCCACAATAATTAACTCTCTCCATGGATCAGGAGAATTAAATGTGAAGATCATTCCATGACCTTGTGGTCCAACATTTACTCCAGTTGGGTCACGTGGTATGTACACTTTATTGTTAATTGTTACCCCAAACGTGTTTGCACCTGTTTGCGTTTCATCGGGCAGGGTGAATCCTTTTTGTTCATCACTTAGCTTGTCGTTGCTACAGCCAAATAATCCAATTGCAATTACTAATGTTAAAAGTACTTTTTTCATTGTTTAAATTATTATAGAAATATTTTGTTTGGTAATGTGTAACCATTTATATCAAATCTACCTTGTGTTATTTCTATTACATCATTTATATTAGTAGAGTTTTTAACTTGACATGTAAATGTTCCAGATATGATTCCATTAGCCCAATCAAATCGAGTTATTTTTAAAACACCTGAATTTGTAGATGAACGATAGTATTTGTATGAATTAGTTGCCATATCAAATAGTTTACAATTAATATAATTATGGTTTAAACCATCAATATTACTATAACCATTAGATTCATCAATTATATAGGTTCCAACACCAATAAGCTGTAGATTTTGAATATGAATTAACATTCTTGCTCCATGCTCACTCTTTAAATCTCTAATGTCAAGTTCATTGTATGCTCCATCAGGATAGCCTCCTAAAAAACTTAATCCTTTGTTATCGCCTGATATGTCTCCTGCGCCATCGCGAGGCAATAATAAGTTGCCATTTATGAAACAGCCAAAAGTATTTGCGCCAGACTGAGTTTCTTGAGGTAGTTGTAAACCATTACTTTCATTTTCATCATCTTTTGAACATCCTGTTAAAAAGAGAATTGTTACTAATGTTAAGAGTGCTTTTTTCATTGTTTTAAATTTGTTTATTAAGGAAAGAATTAATAATCTAGCGAGTTTTTATTTATGTTAAACCTGCTATTTGTTGTTGTATAAATAGTTGTACTTGCATGCCTTTGTTTATATAATCGGGAGCCATTTTTTTCGTTGTCTTTAGAGCGTCCACCTATTATAAAACTTAACAGTAATGTTAGCAATACTTTTTTCATTGTTTTAAAAATTTATAATGAAAAATTAAATTTACGCTAAGGTTATTATTTATTTTATTGGTAATGTAGGAGGTGTTTAAGCCCATGCCAAATTTTTTATTAAAGTAAAATTTCGTATTTATTTTTATAGGAAAAGAGACGGTACTACCATAATTTACCAAATACCTACTTCTTTCTTGTGTGTACCTTCCTAGTCCCAAATATCCTTCAAGATAAAACCAATTGGTAACCTTCAACGCTCTGCCATAGGACAAGCTTAAATCATTAAAACTAAAAGTAGAACCGCCCAATAGCCCAACTTCTGAGCCAGTAATATAAGACGTAGAAATTAAATTTTTATTTACAGCAAGAACAATATCTGTAGTAAAAGAAACTCCGCCATCTTCCGAGTAAGCGTTTTTAACATTAAAACCGCCAAATCCCATAGCGATAGAATGAAATTTCAATTTATTGTCGTTTCCAGTTTGCGAAAAGGAGTGATTAATAATAAATAAAAAAAACACCAGTACTATTTTGTTACATTTCATAAACTACTAGTTTTAAAATTCTCTCCAAAAATAGAAGTGTAAAAAAAAAACGAATGTCCTAAATTATGTAAATTGTATCTTTTCGGACGTATTTTAATGAAAATGTATAATTTCGGACTATCAGATCTAGCTGTTTTTAATCCTAAATTCTGACGGAGTACTGTCGGTGAACTTTTTAAATGATGAATAAAATGTTGATTTTGAGTTAAATCCACATTCAAGTCCAATAGAAAGAATAGTATATTTTTTAAAGTCACTAGAAATTAAATATTCCTTAGCCTTCTCCACACGAAGTGAATTAATGTAGTCAGAAAAATTATAAGAACTCTCCTTGTTTATGCTATTTGATAGTGAGCTTGTACTTAATTTTAACTCGCTTGCCAACAATTCTAAGGTCAATTCAGAATCTAAAAAACGATTGTTGTTTTCAATATATTTTTCAATGGCTAAAAATTTATCACTCTTTTGCAATTCCTTAGTTGAAATAGCACTGCTATTTTTCTCTTTTGGCACCTCCTCTTTTTGTTCTGCTTCATTATCATGTACCAAGTTTCGCAACTCAATTCGCTCTGTCATTAACCTATAATTATAAAACCCTTGATAACCAATCCAATACAGTAAAACAGAACAGCTAAACCGCAATGGATAATAGATATAGATAATCGGGTTTATCACCTTGTCAATATTTAAAACAATGGCACATATCCACATTAATATCACAAAACTACCAAGAAACATAAATGTTTTAAGCCATTTAATATTGTCAAAACTCAAGACATATTTATACAGTTTAGAGTATTTGAAAAGCACTAAAAAACATTTAAAAAATAAAAAAACGGTATAGCCAGCATTAACAATTTCTTCAATTTGCGAGTATTTGGCAACACAATAATCACCATTTAGACCATAATAATTAGGAGTTAAAACCAGTCTAACTAGTAATTCAATTGCAAACAAAGCCATAGAAAAAGAAACAAACGAATAAATCTTTTTCTCTATCTTTAAGTAATATACCAAAAAAGCATAGAAAGCAGGCAGTATAAGTACATACCAAGGAATCAATAATTTCCTTACAAAGTAGTTGGCATCTGTAAACAGATTGTCAATAATAAAAATTTGAAGATTGTTTAAGGTAATAAACAAAACTACTAGATTTAGATATACAACTGTTTTATCCCTCCTTTTACTAGAAAATTGAGTAAAAAGAATAAAAATTACACCAAGTATAATTCCGGCAATCATCGTGAAGTTGAAAATAATTTTGGCTAATATCATTTAGTTTTTATTGAAGCAATTTATTTTACAAATTTTATTTTTCACCTCTGTAAATATATTCTTATAATCT
Organism: Flavobacterium sp.; assembly: GCF_043778725.1. GTDB lineage: Bacteria > Bacteroidota > Bacteroidia > Flavobacteriales > Flavobacteriaceae > Flavobacterium. The sequence continues at coordinate 61,699 of NZ_JAYWFT010000001.1, forward strand.
AAGCAAATGTATAAAAAATTATTTTAGATAAATTATGACTGATTTTTTACAATAAAAAAAGGGTCAAAGTAATAAACTTTGACCCTTTTATTTATAAAATGATACTTACTCTATTTCAGTAATCCTCAAGGTATTTACCATTCCTTTATCAACAACCGGCATTGCAGCAAGATTGATAAGAATATCCCCTTTTTTTACATAACCGTTTTCTTTAGCGATTAGGTTAATGTCTTCTACAGTATCATCTGTACTTACAAATTTATCATAGAAAAAAGCATTTACACCCCAAAGTAAATTCAATTGAGTTAAAATTCTTTTATTAGATGTATAAACCAAAATATGAGCAGATGGTCGCCAAGCCGAAATTTGAAAAGCAGTATAACCACTATTTGTTAAAGTCGAAATCGCTTTGGCTTTAATATCATTTGCCATTGTAGCGGCATGATAACAAATAGATTTTGTAATAAAACGTTTTGTTCTAACATGAGGCGGATTTTGTGGCACAATTATAAGTGGAGAATCTTCTACAGCTTCAATAATTTGTGTCATTTTTTCAATAACTTGAACAGGATAATTACCTACAGAAGTCTCACCAGACAACATCACAGCATCAGCACCATCCATTACCGAGTTGGCAACGTCATTTACTTCGGCACGTGTTGGCGTTAAACTTGTAATCATAGTTTCCATCATTTGTGTTGCCACAATAACAGGAATTCTTGCTGTTTTTGCTCTGTGAATTAATTTCTTTTGAATTAAAGGTACTTCGTGAGCCGGAATTTCAACACCCAAGTCGCCGCGAGCAACCATTAAACCATCACAAAAAGCAACAATTTTATCTATATTTTCAACTGCTTCTGGTTTTTCAATTTTAGCAATTATCGGAATTTTATGATCAGAATGTTTTGCAATTAATTCTTGTAATTCAATTAAATCTTCTGGAGTTCTTACAAATGAAAGTGCTATCCAGTCAACATCCTGTTCTATAGCAAAAATTGCATCATTGATATCTTTGGTTGTAAGTGCAGGTAAAGAAACTTTAGTATTGGGTAGGTTTACACCTTTTTTAGATTTTAATGGTCCGCCTTGAATTACTTTACAAACAACTTCTGTCGTACCGTTAGTTTCTAGAGCTTCAAACATTAATTTTCCGTCATCAAGAAGGATTTTTTCGCCAGGTTTTACATCTCTTGGAAATTCTTTGTAGTTCATGTAAACACGTTCTGCAGTTCCAGGAATATCTTCTGCTGTTTGAAACGTTATAATATCTCCAGGATTTACAACAACATCTTCCTTCATAACTCCTACGCGAAGTTTTGGACCTTGTAAGTCACCAAGAATAGCGGTTGTATAACCATATTCTTGATTTAATTCTCTTATGATATCTATGCGTTCCTTTACATCTGCATAATCTGCATGAGAAAAGTTGATTCGGAATACATTTACTCCAGCATCAATCATGTCTTTAATTACTTCTTTTGAACTACAAGCTGGACCTAGTGTGGCTACAATTTTAGTCTTTTTTCTTGTTGACATTTTTATTAAAAAATTAAATTATTTTTCGATTTTATTTTATCTATTGCAATGGAGTAAACCATATTTATACCATCAATAGTATTTATTTTTGAAACTATTTCTAAAGTATTAATTTCTTTTTCGGCATTACCAATTTTTAGAAAATAATCTACTTTTTTAAATTCGGGTAATAAATAAGCCAATGAAGAAAAAGAATTTTTAGAATCTGAAAATAAGTCTTGACTTTTAATATTTACAGAACCAATAACTACATTCTTATTTTGAATTAAATCCCATTTAATGATTTTCTCTTGATCTTCATAAGTAAATCTAATAAATGAGGTTTCTCCTTCTTTAACTTCAGATGAAATATCATGTTTGCTTTTACCTAAACAAATATTTAAATCTCTATTTAAAAAATAAGCAAGTCGGTAGTCTTCTAATGAAGTATGGATAGCGATAATATGGTAATCATCTTCTTCGAATTCTTCAATATTTACTCTATGAACTGCCATTTATTGCCTAAAATAAGTTGTAAATATAAGATTTATAAGAAACAAAACACAACAGAAATGTTAGATTAACGTTATTTTATAAACGAAAACGTTGTAGTTTTTTAAGAATATGAATTATATTTTGTTAATTTTTTCTTGAAATGCAAAATAAGCGCGTTTTGCCGCAATTTCTTCTGCCTTCTTTTTAGATGTAGCTCTCGATTTTGCAATTACTTTATCGTCTATACTTAATTTTACTCCAAAATAACGTTGACCATCGTTTGCGTTATCATCATAAATGTCAAAATGAAATTGTTTTTTTTCTTTTTGACACCATTCAATAACCAAACTTTTATAACTTATTACCTTTCCTTCTAGTCTAGCAATATCAACGTAAGGAATAATCACTTTTTTTCTTATGAATTCTTCACAACCAGCATATCCTTTGTCAAGAAAAATGGCTCCAACAAGGGCTTCAAAAATATTACCATGAATGTTTTCTCCAAAATGGGATGATGGAACTTTACTTTCAACAAAGTCTATTAAATGCATGTCTCTACCAAGTTCATTTAAGTGCTCACGACTTACAATCTTTGATCGCATTTTAGTCAAATAACCTTCGTCTCCAAGTGGAGCTTCTTTATATAAATGAGCTGCTATAACTGAACTTAACATAGAATCTCCAAGAAATTCTAATCGTTCATAGTTCATAGGGTTTCCTAGAGCATCAACTTTGTTGGAGGAGCGATGCGTAAAGGCTTTTTCGTAATATTTAATATTGGAAGTTTTAAATCCTATAATTTTTTCTATTGCAATAAAAAAATTCCCAACCTCAATAGGTTGGGAATTTCTGAAAAATATTTTTTTAAGTAATCGCATGAAAACTTAGTCTACTAATTTTTTGAATAAAACACATGCATTGTGACCACCAAACCCAAAAGTATTGCTCATAGCAACATTGATTTCTCTTTTCTGTGGTTTGTTTAAAGTCAGGTTCAATGATGGATCAATATTTTCATCTACAACCTTGTGATTGATTGTAGGAGGAACGATGCTGTTTTGCATTGCAAGTATAACTGCAATCGCTTCAATCGCACCTGCAGCTCCAAGTAAGTGACCAGTCATGGATTTAGTTGAATTGATATTGATGTTTTTTGCATGAGCGCCAAAAACATGACTTATAGCTTTCAGCTCGGCTACATCACCAAGTGGCGTAGAAGTTCCGTGAGTGTTAATGTGGTCTACCATTTCTGGAGTCATACCTGCATCACGCAACGTGTTTTCCATAACAGCAATTACACCAATTCCTTCTGGATGTGGAGCAGTTAGATGGTAAGCATCAGATGACATTCCGCCACCACCAACTTCACAATATATTTTTGCACCACGAGCTTTTGCATGTTCGTATTCTTCAAGTACAATTGCACCCGAACCTTCACCTAGAACAAATCCGTCACGAGTAGCATCAAACGGACGCGAAGCTGTTTCTGGACTTTCATTTCTAGTAGATAAGGCGTGCATTGAATTAAATCCGCCCATTCCTGCAATTGTTACAGCAGCTTCAGAACCTCCAGTAACAATAACGTCACACATTCCTAATCTAATATAATTAAAAGCATCAATCATAGCATTTGCAGATGATGCACAAGCAGAAACAGTTGTATAATTTGGACCCATATACCCATTTCTCATAGAAATATGAGCCGGAGCAATATCGGCAATCATTTTTGGTATAAAGAACGGATTGAACTTTGGAGTTCCATCGCCTTTGGCATAATACATTACTTCGTCTTGAAAAGTTTCTAAACCGCCAATTCCTGCACCCCAAATTACACCAACTCTATGTTTGTTTACATTGTCATGAGTAATTCCGGCGTCTTTAATAGCTTCATCACTTGATGCAATAGCATAGTGAGAGAATTTATCTAATCGACGTGATTCTTTGCGGTCCATATAATCTTCAATATTGAAGTTTTTTACCTCACAAGCAAACTTTGTTTTATGCTTTTCAGTATCGTAATACGTTATTGGAGCAGCACCACTTTTACCACTTATTAAAGCATTCCAATATTCTTCAATGGAATTGCCAATGGGAGTTAATGCTCCAAGACCAGTTACAACAACACGCTTTAATTGCATATAATTTTTTTTAAATATCGTTTAAATAAATAATACCCATATTTCTTTATGTTTATTTAGCTTAAAGAGACAAGGGTATTTCAATATAGTGTGATTGAAATTCAATCAAAAATAGTCTAATTTTTTTTCTAAATCAAAAAAAATAATAAAAACCCGCACACAAGTATTGCGAACGGGTTATTTATTTTATTATTTTTTTGCTTCTTCGATGTAAGAAATAGCTTGACCTACTGTAGCAATATTTTCGGCTTGGTCGTCTGGAATTTGAATATCAAATTCTTTTTCGAACTCCATAATAAGCTCAACAGTGTCTAATGAATCTGCTCCTAAATCGTTTGTGAAGCTTGCTTCTGTTACAACTTCATTCTCGTCAACGCCTAATTTGTCTACGATAATCGCTTTAACTCTTGATGCAATGTCTGACATAATCTTTAATTTTAAAATTTTAATTGTTGGCAAAAATAAAAAACTTTATCTTAAAACCACCTTTTAGTTAGTAAATGTGAATACGAAATTAAAAAAATTATTTCACAAAGTCCTCATTTATATTATTTATTATCATTTATTATTCTTTTTTTTGCGTAATAAAAATTACAGTATAAATGAAAAAGATAGTAATATTCGCCTCTGGATCGGGTTCTAACGCCGAGAATATCATATTACATTTCAATAAAAAAAGTGTTGCGAACGTACTCAAAATCTTTACTAACAATCCTAATGCCAAAGTATTAGAAAGAGCAAAAAAGTTTGAAATACCAACCGAAATTTTTACGCGTCAAGAACTAAATGAAGGAAAAGTTTTAGAATTAATAAATAAAATTCAGCCCGATTTAATTGTTCTTGCCGGATTTCTATTAAAATTTCCAGATGCAATTATAAAACAATATCCAAATAAAATAATAAATATTCATCCAGCACTTTTACCAAATTATGGCGGAAAAGGAATGTATGGCATTAATGTGCATCAAGCAGTTCTAGAAAATAATGAGAAAGAAACAGGAATCACCATACATTATGTGAACGAAAATTATGACGAAGGCGGAATTATTTTTCAAAAATCGGTGAATATCGAAGAGTGTAAATCGGCTGAAGAAATTGCAGACAAAAATAGCGTTTTAGAACAATTGCATTTTCCAGAAGTTATTGAAAAACTTTTAATTTAAAAATGATGAAATCAATTCTACTAACTATTTTCTTCTTTTTTGGAGTACTAAATTTTTATTCACAAGAAAGAATAGAAATAAAAAAATTAGGATTTTCAATGGACGTTCCTAACGATTGGATTTCTGTGAATAACGATGATATATTAAAGAATCTAGATAATTATGAACTTACAGATGATCAATTAGAGGAGCTTTTAAAGAAAAACAATTCTTCTTTCAATATTTCAACTTACACTAAATATGATTCAAGAAAATATAGCGGAATTATCCCAACAATAAAAATCAGAACTATTTTAAATGAATCAAAAGACAGTAAAGATTTTCTGAAATTTGTTCAAGATTCCAATGAAAGTGCCAAAAAAGCGTTGACCAACTTCAGATTTGTTGATAACCCCACAATTGTTCAAATTTCTAATAATGATGTTGTAAAGTTTTCAGTTCAATTTTTGCTTAAAAATCAAGGTAAGGAATATGAAATTAAGAGCAACAGTTATTACATTTTAAGAAAAGGATATTATATTTCTTTAAATTTTATTGAAGAAGTTGGTAAAGAAGACAATAATAATCTTTTTGAAAAATTGATAAAAAGTATAGCATTAACTAAGTAATTATTTTGAAAACGCATCAAGTCCACATCTACACAGACGGAGCAGCCAAAGGAAATCCCGGAAACGGTGGTTATGGCGTGGTTATGGAATTAGTAGGAACGCCACACAAAAAAGAATTCTATGAAGGTTTTCGACATACAACTAATAATCGAATGGAACTTCTTGCAGTAATTGTAGGTTTAGAAAAACTAAAAAATCCAAACATGACGGTTTTAGTGATTTCCGATTCTAAATATGTTGTGGATTCTGTGGAGAAAAAATGGGTTTTAGGTTGGGAAAAGAAAGGTTTCGCAGGAAGAAAAAACTCCGATTTATGGAAACGATTCTTAAAAATTTACCGTAAACACCAAGTAAATTTCAAATGGATAAAAGGACACAACAATCATCCACAAAATGAACGTTGCGATGAATTAGCCGTTTATGCATCAGGTTTGCCTAACTTATCGATTGATGCATTTTATGAAAATGAAGATGGGAAGTTGTTGTAAACTATCCAAAACTTTAATCCACAAATCCTTTTAAAGTTTTAAACTATAAACTTTTAAACTTCTAAACTAAAGTTTATCTTTGCACCTTTAATTTGAAAACGTAAAAATGAACAAACTTTTAATAGTAGGAACGGTTGCTTTTGACGCTATCGAAACTCCTTTTGGAAAAACAGATAAAATTCTTGGTGGTGCTGCAACTTACATTGGGCTTTCAGCATCACATTTTAATGTGAAATCAGGAATTGTTTCTGTAGTTGGAGAAGATTTTCCGCAAGAATATCTTGATTTATTGACTGCGAAAAACATCGATATTTCTGGAATCGAAATCGTAAAAGGTGGAAAAACATTCTTTTGGAGCGGAAAATACCACAACGATTTGAATTCTCGTGATACTTTAGCTACAGAATTAAACGTTCTAGCCGATTTTAATCCTGTTGTTGCTCAAGATTTTAAAAACGCCGATGTGGTAATGTTGGGAAATTTGCATCCATTAGTTCAAAGCTCAGTTCTTGATCAAATGACAACTACACCAAAATTAGTAGTTCTTGATACGATGAATTTTTGGATGGATTGTGCTTTGCCAGAATTATTAGACATTGTAAAACGTGTTGATGTAATTACAATTAACGATGAAGAAGCACGTCAATTATCGGGCGAATACTCATTAGTGAAAGCGGCTGCAAAAATCCATACAATGGGTCCAAAATATGTAGTAATTAAAAAAGGAGAACATGGCGCATTGTTGTTTCATAACAAAGAAGTTTTCTTTGCTCCAGCGCTTCCGTTAGAAGAAGTTTTTGATCCAACCGGTGCAGGTGACACATTTGCTGGTGGTTTCTCTGGATACATCGCGCAAAGCGAAAACATTTCGTTTGACAATATGAAAAACGGAATCATTCACGGCTCCAACTTAGCTTCGTTCTGCGTTGAGAAATTTGGAACCGAACGAATGGAAACATTGAAAAAAGAAGAGGTGCAAGAAAGATTGAAACAATTCAAAGCTTTAACACAATTTGACATAGAATTATCATAAATTTATGCCTCGAAATTTTCGGGGCATTTTTATTTCAAATACACAAATAGTATAAATAGTTTACTACTAAATATTTGTGAAATATATTAAAAAATAACACGAAGCATTTTACAACTCGTGTCTAAACAAAACAACACAACTAAAATACAACTACAATGAGCGACGCAATCAAACACGAATGTGGAATTGCACTTTTAAGATTAAAAAAGCCGTTAGAATTCTATAAAGAAAAATACGGTTCAGCTTTCTACGGAATACAAAAAATGTACCTCTTGATGGAAAAGCAACACAATCGCGGACAAGATGGCGCCGGATTTGCATCAATTAAATTAGATGTTGAACAAGGCGAACGATATATTAGTCGAGTTCGATCTAATGATGCGCAAGCAATTCAAGATGTTTTTAAGCAAATAAACGAACGCATTAATGAAGAGTTGACTTTGCACCCAGAATATGTAAATGATGTTGCGGCACAAAAAGCCAATATTCCATACATAGGAGAATTATTTTTAGGTCACGTTCGTTACGGAACTTTTGGAAAAAATAGCATTGAAAGTGTTCATCCATTTTTACGTCAGAACAATTGGATGCACCGAAATCTTATCGTTGCAGGAAATTTTAACATGACTAACGTTAAAGAACTTTTTAACAGTTTGGTAGAACTTGGGCAACATCCTAAAGAAATGGCAGATACCGTTACTGTAATGGAAAAAATAGGGCATTTTCTAGACGATGAAGTAACCGATTTATACCAAGAATGTAAAAACAACGGATTGTCTAAAAGAGAAGCTTCACCAGTAATTGCTGAAAAATTAGATATTGCAAAAATATTAAAACGCGCTTCCAAAGGTTGGGATGGAGGATATGCAATGGCCGGACTTTTTGGTCATGGCGATGCGTTTGTATTTCGTGATCCAGCCGGAATTCGTCCTGCATATTTCTATGAAGACGACGAAATTGTAGTAGTCGCTTCAGAACGACCAGTTATTCAAACGGTTTTTAACGTTCCATTTGATAAAGTGCAAGAACTACAACCAGGAAATGCATTAATAATCAAAAAGAACGGAAAAGTTACCGAAGAAGAAATTATTGTTCCAACAGTAAAAAAAGCATGTTCGTTCGAAAGAATTTATTTTTCAAGAGGAAGCGATGCCGAAATTTATCAAGAACGTAAAAATCTTGGTAAATTAATTCTTCCAGCAGTTTTGGAAGCAATTGATGACGATACTGATAATACCGTTTTTTCATACATTCCAAATACAGCCGAAACTTCATTTTACGGAATGGTAGAAGCAGCTCAAGATTTTTTAAACCAAAGAAAAAACCAACATATTCTTGATAACCGAAATACATTAACAGCAGAAACGTTAAATGAATTATTATCGGTAAAAATTAGAACAGAGAAAATTGCAATAAAAGATGCCAAGCTAAGAACGTTCATTACCGATGATAAAAATCGTGACGAATTAGTAGCGCACGTTTACGATGTAACTTATGGAGTTATAAAACCAACCGATAATTTAGTGATTATTGATGATAGTATCGTTCGTGGTACCACTTTAAAAATGAGTATCATCAAAATGATGGATCGATTGAATCCTAAACGCATAGTTGTTGTTTCATCGGCACCACAAATTCGCTATCCAGATTGCTACGGAATTGATATGGCAAAGCTCGAAGGATTAGTAGCTTTTCAAGCAGCAATTGAACTTTTAAAAGAGCGAAATTTATATGATATTGTTGATGAGGTTTATAAAAAATGCAAGACACAAGAGAATTTAAAAGACTCTGATGTAGTTAATTATGTAACAGAAATATATTCGCCATTTAGCGATATGGAAATATCCAATAAAATAGCACAATTATTAACAACCTCAAGTGTAAAAGCCGAAGTAAAAATCATATTTCAATCGGTTGATAATCTTCATGTAGCTTGTCCTAAAAATTTGGGCGATTGGTACTTTACCGGAGACTATCCAACACCTGGCGGAAACCGCGTTGTTAACCGAGCATTTATGAATTTCTATGAAGGAAAAGACGCAAGAGCATACTAAAAAACGCAAAACATGTAGTTTGTCGATTATTATTGTAATTCATCAATAATATTTTGAAACACAACACTCGGGCATATATCTTTGGAGAACCATAGCATTAGTAGGTTAAGTTTATGGTAGATTTGGGGCAAAAAAGGTGAAAGAAATTTCACCTTTTTTATTTTCTATAAGTTCCACTTTCAAAAAGGTAAATTCTACTCTCATTTGCCTATCATTCCAATATATTTATCATTTTATAAGCATTTGTAAGCATCTTCCCACTATGTTTGCTGCATCATAGAACTTAGTAGGTTAAGTTTATGGTAGATTTGGGGCAAAAAGGCGTTCGTGAAAACGAACGTCTTTTTAAAAAAATTCACACAAAAAAACCGTCAAGTTCTTCAACATGACGGTTTTTTACTTTTTCTTGATAAAAAACTATTTCTCTAACGCATATCGTCTTGCAACTTCTGTCCAATTGATAACATTAAAAAATGCTTCAATATAATCGGGACGACGGTTTTGATAATGCAAGTAGTAAGCATGCTCCCAAACATCCATTGCTAAAATTGGAGTTCCGCCACATCCAACTTCTGGCATCAACGGATTGTCTTGATTTGGAGTTCCGCACACATCAAGTTCACCACCTTTTTTAACACAAAGCCAAGCCCAACCACTTCCAAACTGAGTTGCGCCAGCTTTGCTAAAACGTGCTTTAAATTCGTCGAACGATTTAAAATCTCTTTCAATTGCCTCAAGTAATTCACCAGTTGGCAAACCACCACCATCAGGTGACATAACTGTCCAAAACAAATTATGATTGTAAAAACCACCACCATTATTTCTAACAGCAGCATTTTTCTTGTCAAGATTTATCAATATATTCTCTATCGTTAAACCTTCCAATTCAGTTCCTGCAACAGCAGCATTCAAGTTGGTAGTATAAGCGTTGTGGTGTTTAGAATGATGAATTTCCATCGTTCTAGCATCAATATTTGGTTCTAAAGCGTCATACGCGTAAGGTAATTGTGGTAATTCAAAAGCCATGATATATTTATTTTAAAAGATTACTACTATGTGAATTCAAAGTTATAAATTTAACTTCTAAAAATGTTACACAATTACGTTATAATTTTATTAAATCCTTTTAGAAGCCATTTCCAGCTTTACATTGCAAGTTTGTTTGTAAAATTATTTTTTTCTAAGCTGTAAAAAGAGCTTCTATGGTCGCTTTTTTACAACAAGAAAAAATATAATTTTCCTTCACAAAGCTTTCCATTGCACTCTGGGCTAACACAATCGAAACAATAATGAATTTCAACTTACAACCATCACACCTGCAAAATCAGTTACTAAAATTAGAGCCACTTCAAGAAACAAATTTTGAAGAACTCTATTCTGTAGCAAACGACGAATTACTTTGGGAACAACATCCCAATAAATTACGCTATCAAAAACCAGTTTTCCAAAACTTTTTTGAAGGAGCAATCGCTTCCAAAGGTGCATTTTTTATCCGTGAAGCAACAACCAACGAACCCATTGGCAGTACTAGATTTTATGATTATAATCCAGAAACCAATTCCATATTAATAGGTTACACTTTTATAGCAAGAAAATTTTGGGGAAATGGTTACAACAAAGCATTAAAAAAACTCATGATGGACTATGCATTTCAATACGTTGACACCATTTATTTTCACATTGGCGCCAACAACATTCGTTCTCAAAAAGCATTAGAAAAAATTGGCGGAATAAAAATTGACGAATTTGAAGTAGAATATTACGGAGAAGATTCTAAATTGAATTATATTTATCGGATTAATAAAGTACTATTAGTATGAAAAAAATAAGCGATATTTTCACTGTAACAGCAGTTGTATTAGTTTTAATATTTGGAATTTTTATATATAAAGGATACAAGAAAGATTCTAAATTTAAAAATCAAAAACTAGGTGTAAGTATAGAAATATTTAAATCTGATTGGGGAAAACCAAATAAAGAATTTATCTATAAAGATGATGTCGGCGATATATTATTAGTTTACAATTCGAATATTTTTTTTGGTGATAAATATATTTTTAAATTTGATAAAGTATCAAAATCTTTAATTTTCAAATATTATGATGATTAGAGATTGTTTTAAATTTGGAAATCGTTCTTTCAAAAACCCTTTCAGAGTTCAAAACTCTGAAAGGGTTTAATTAAAATAAAACAAAAATGAGTTCATATAAACCTAAACCGCTAGAAAGAGGAAGTTATTACCATATTTATAACCGTGGCAATAATGGTATTGATATATTTTATGATACCGAGAGTTATTATCATTTTCTGCGACTTTATGAAAAATATATAATACCAATTGCTGATACTTTTGCCTGGTGTTTGTTGAAAAATCATTTTCATTTATTAGTATACATTAAAACTGATGATGAAATTGATATTTCAAAACTCGAATATTCTACAGTTGAAAGCCCAAAAGTAATTGATGCATCTAAACAATTCGGACACTTATTTAATGCATACACACAAGCAATAAATAAAAAATTTAATAGAACAGGAAGTTTATTTGAAAAGCCTTTCGAAAGAAAATTAGTAAAATCTGAAAAATATTTTCAAAATTTAATTTTTTATATTCATAACAATCCAGTATTTCATAGGTTTACAGATCATATAAATAATTATCCTTGGAGTTCTTATGAAACAATCATTTCAGATAAACCAACAAAATTAAAACGTGATAATGTTATTAATATATTTGAATCAAAGGAAAAATTCATTGATTATCATTCTCAAAAACAAAATTTCAATGAAATTATAGATTTAATAATTGAATAATTTTTTAATAACAACCCTTTCAGAGTTCAAAACTCTAAAAGGGTTAAATAAAATCAAATGACAAAACCAGCTTTCTCCATATACGACGCATCCGCAGGTTCAGGAAAAACCTATACTTTGGTAAAAGAATATCTAAAAATTATTCTGTTATCTAGTAAAAATGATGCCTACAGAAACATTCTCGCCATTACGTTTACCAACAAAGCGGTACACGAAATGAAAAGCCGCGTTGTAGAAAGTCTGTCCGAGTTTTCCAAAGATAGTCCATCCGATAAAGCGTTGCAATTGATGCACGATATTCTCAAAGAAATCAACGAAAATCTTGAAGAAAAATCACATTGGAATCCAAAAACTATTCAAGTCAAAGCCAAAAGCATCATCAAAAACCTAATTCATAATTATGCAGCTTTTGATATTTCTACCATCGATAAATTCACGCATAAAGTCATTCGCGCTTTCGCGCACGATTTGAATTTACCCATAACTTTTGAAGTTTCACTTGACACCGAAAACCTATTAACAGAAGCAGTTGACGCCATTATTGCACAAGCTGGAGAAGACGAAACGCTGACCAATTTACTGGTAGATTTCACAATGGAAAAAACCGACGACGATAAAAGTTGGGACGTTTCACGAGAAATTATGGATACTGGACGATTGATTTTAAACGAAAACAACCGCGAAGAAATTACGCATTTTAACAATAAAACAATTGCCGAATTTGTAGAAATCAAAAACAAACTCGGCGAACTTTCCAAACAAATTGAAGCCGAAACTGTAGATTTGGCAACCGAATCTTTGTTACTAATCGAAAAAAACGGAATCGATTTAAAGTCGTTTTCTGCTGGACATTTTCCAAAACACTTGGTTAGTATTCAAGAAGGAAAATTCAATCCGGCTAATAAAACCTACCATGAATTTGACGATATAAAAATCAATAAAACGGCTAAAGATGGCGCGATAATAGAATCAATAATTCCGCAACTTTTAGAACTTTTAAAATCCATTTATACCAAATTTGAAAAGCGAAATTTTTACGAAGCTTTTCTAAAAAACATTACACCACTTTCGCTGTTGAATACCGTTAGTAATGAATTAGCAAAAATCCAAAAAGAACAAAATATTCTTTCCATTGCTGAATTCAATAAGTTGATTAACGAACAAATTCAAAATCAGCCTGCACCTTTTATTTACGAGCGTTTGGGCGAACGATACAAGCATTTTTTCATTGACGAATTTCAAGATACTTCCGAAATGCAATGGCAAAATTTGATTCCGCTTATAGATAATGCTTTGGTTAGCGAAGATTTGCAAGGCGAAAGAGGTTCGCTAATGTTGGTTGGAGATCCAAAACAATCTATTTATCGATGGCGTGGTGGAAAAGCCGAGCAATTTATCGAATTAAGTAAAGATAAAAATCCGTTTAATAATCCTGATAAAAAACCTTTTACGCTCGATACCAATTACAGAAGTTATTCTGAAGTGATTGATTTCAACAATAATTTCTTCGGATTTTTATCTAAAGAATTTCAAAACGAAGATTACAAAGAGTTGTATTTGAACCACAGCCATCAAAAAACAAACAGTAAAAAAGGCGGATTCGTGTCTATTTCTTTTATTCCAAAAATAGAGAAAGAAGAACTTGACGAAGACAGTTTGGACAGAAACGAATTGTATTTAGAAGCAACATTTAAGAAAATTCAAGAATCAAAAGCCAATGGTTTTCGAAATAAAGACATTGTAATTTTAACACGTAAAAAATCGCAAGGAACAGCCATTGCAAATCATTTAACGGAAAACGGAATTCCAATTCTTTCATCCGAAAGTTTGTTGATTGGCGCATCTTCCGAAGTGCAATGTGTAATTCATATATTGCGATATTTGAAAAATAATAATGATCTTGAAGCTAAGGCAAATTTCTTGTATTATTTAGCCAACAATCAACAAGATGCATTGCCAGTTCACGATTTTATATTTCAAGGAATTGAACATAGAAACGAGAAGGAATTTCAAACGTGGCTTTCGCAATTCGGATTGGAATTTTCATTTGAAAACAGCCGAAAAAAATCATTGTACGAAGCTACAGAAATTATTATTTCTAAAGTTATTCCTATGGCAAAACGAAATGCCTACGTGCAATATTTCTTGGATATTGTATTGGAACGTGATATAAAAAACCAAGCAGGAATATCCGATTTTCTTACTTATTGGGATAAAAACGGAGAAAAATTAAGCATTCCATCGCCCGAAGGAAACGACGCAGTTCGAATTATGACCATTCATAAGTCTAAAGGATTGGAATTTCCAGTAGTGATTTTTCCGTTTGCCGAAGAAGATTTCAGTAGAAGTCCGAAACAAAAAATGTGGCTCAATGCCGATGAAGAAATTGTTGGTTTGCCCAAAGCTTTGGTCGATAAAAGCAGCAAAGTAGAAGGTTATGGCGAAGACGCATCGCAAATTTACAATCAGAAAAAACAGGAAGATTTATTAGATACGGTAAATGTTTTGTACGTTGCCTTAACGCGTGCCGAAGAACAATTGCACGTAATTTCGGCAATGAATATTAAAAGAGATGGAAGTTTGCCTAATAATTTATCATCGTTTTTTATAGAATTTCTTGAAGATAAAGGATTTGAAGAGACCAATTTTACTTATGAATTCGGTCAAGCCAAAAAATTATCAGTTGATACTAAAACCGAAAAAATAACGCAAGTAATTCCGCAAATTGCATCGACTTTGAATCCGAAAAGCATCAAAATTGCCCAAAGAGAAAGCGTAATGTGGAATACAAAACAGCAAAATGCCATAGAATACGGAAACACCATTCACGAAATTCTTTCATTTATAAAAATTAAAAACGACATTGATTTAGCCATAACAAAAGCCATCGAAAACGGATTAATTGTGTTTACTCAAAAAGATGAAGTCACTAAAACGATAAACGAAATTGTAAATCATCATGATTTAATAGATTTTTTCGCAGACGGGACCAAAGTTTTAAACGAGCAAACCATCATCCAAAAAGAAGGAAATTTGGTAAAACCCGATAGAATGGTGCTGAATGCTAACAATGAAATCTATTTGTTAGATTATAAAACAGGTTCGCATTTGCCAAAATATAAAGCGCAATTAGAAAATTATCAAAACGCAATTGAATCGATGGGATTTAAAGTTGCAAAAAAATCGCTTATATATATAGGAGAAGGAATTGAAATTGTAAATTTGTAATTACTCAACAATTATTTTTTTACTAGTAGATTTATTTTTTGAATAAATTTTAGCTAGATAAATGCCTTTAGCTAAATTATTGGTTTTGATGCTTGTTTCTAATTGACCTAACGATTGTGTTGCTAATTTTTTACCTAAAACGTCGTAAAGTTCCAGTTTTAAATGTTCTAACGGATATTCCTTTAATGAAATTGTAAAAGTACCATTATTAGGATTAGGATAAATTGAAAAAAAGTCTTCGTTAAATGTTGAATTGGATAATGGTATTGGATCAAAACGAGCTAAAAATATATTGCTATCATAAAAATTAGATATTCCATTAGTATTGTAATTTTCTTGCAAAGCGTTAGGCGTACTTATACCACTTGTACTTTGCGTAAAACCATACATATAAAAATAATCTTGGTAAAGTAATATATTTCCTAAATACTCAGGATTTTCTCCTCCAAAATAGGTACCCCAAATTCGCTCACCATTTGGGTTAAATTTCATTGCAAAAGCATCAACATTAAAATCTGGTTGAGTATAAACTATATTGTTTTGAAAACATCCTGGTGTACTAATATTGTTTTGAAAATTGGTAACGCCGCTAACATAAACATTTCCAGAAAAATCTAGTTCTAACGAATTTTGAAGTATAATATAATTATTTAAAATATTTAACCCTATATAAGTTCCCCAAATTTTCTGTCCACTTGAATTAAATTTGGCTAAATAATTACAGTATTGGAAGTCTTTGTTTTCTTGAAAACTTCCAGTTGTTGCAATATCTGTATCTAGATAAGTATAACCAACAAAATATAAATTGTCATCAAAACACTTGATACTATTTTTTAATATGATGTCTTCTTGAATGTTATTTCCTCCATAATAAGTACTCCATTCTCGTAGTCCTATTAAATCAAATTTAGACACAAATGGAGTGCCACATTCGTTATAACCATCACTTTGATAACAGTTAGGCGTTGCAAAATAATTTGAAGCAACTGTTTGATTACAACTGCTTGATCTGCCCGAGACATAAAGTCCGGCTTGATTTACGCATAATCCTGACAAGTAACTTTCGTTAATGCCATAATAGGTTGACCATATAACTTGTCCATTAGGTGAAAACTTTGAAATTAAGGATTTAGCACTTTGCTTGTCTGTTTGAAAAGTACCTGACGTTGCTTGATTATCCTCGCCAGTGGTAGATATTATATAAATGTTGTTATTTGCATCATGGGTAACACTTGTATCTGTTAATAGTATGGAACTATTACCAACACCTACAGTACTTGATGAATTATAATCTGTAAGATAAGTTGACCATATTAATTGTCCATCACTAGTAAATTTTGACAAATAACTATTAATATTTCCTGTTATGTTTGGTCTATAACTATTGGTAGTTGCAATATTATTAGGGCTTGTTGTAGATCCAGATAATATTAAGTTACTATTACCATCAATACTTATACTTTCAATAGCATCATCATTAATACCTCCAAAAAAAGTAGCCCAAACGATTTCACCGTTTGGGCTAAATTTTGTTATAAAACCATCACAAGTTCCACCACCATATTGAGTTTGATGCGCATTTAATGTTGGTGTAAATTGAGAATTAACTCCATTTCCTTTTACATTTCCAACCATGTAAATATTTCCTAATTTATCTACAGCCGACATGTTAACAAAGGTGTAACCATCGCAATAATAAGTTGACCATGTCTTGGTAAAACTTACTGATTGACTGAAAACACATGAAGAAAATAACATCAAAAAAAGTAGTGAGGATTTCATGATAATTTATAAGTCATTAATTGTTATTACTGTTTCTTGTAAATTGGGAAAATTTGGATCGGTATTGGTTGTATAATCTGCTGTCCAAGTACTACCGCTTACAATAGTTGGTAAGCCAACACCTAGTGTAAAACTTCCAAGACTACCTCCAGTTCCTATTCTAAAACTTGCTCTGTCAAATATTTGACTAGCACCATTTGCTGAATATGCAGCACTGTTACTAACAGTACTGAAAGTAGCTCCGTTATTAATTGTTCTTTGCCAATTAACTACAGATAAATTGCTTATTTGGCTTGATGTATAAAGAAACGGAAAACGTGTTGCGCTTGTTGTATTCTCTAAAATAAGTATCTGTCCTGGTTGCAATATACCATTAATAACATTGTAATTATTAGTAACTAAATAAGTATTTGGACTCGTTAAACTTTTTGTCTTTAAGTTACCAACATATAAAATCTTTGAAGAACCATTGTAAATATAAACTGTCTTTTGTGCGTTAATTGTAAATGATAAAAACAAAAACGTAAGTAAAATTATTTTTTTCATGATATTAATTAATTTGAATTATATACTGAATATTTCCAGGCGCAATTACATTTTCTGAATAGGTTATAGTAAAGTTAGTAGTTCCAGATGTTCCAGTAAACGAGGTCGAAGAGCTATTATTTAAACCAGTTCCAATTTTGTAATTTAATGTCCCAACTGTAATTTCTGCAAAATTAAATTTGTTGCCATTTCCATATAATGTTGTAATATTTCCACTATTATTTGGTGCTGTACTTGAAGTTGTTCCACTTGTAAATCTTCTCCAAGAGGTATATTGTATACTAGAAGAGGTTGAGTTAAATGGAAATTGAGTAACATTTGATGTCGGACTTTGCATCGTTCTTGATTGACTTGCTGGTATAATTAAGTTGCTAGGAGTTTCACTTCTTATCGATGGATATTGAGCGTTACTTGTACCAACAGTATTTATTGCAATAATTGTAACAGGAAGTGTTGATAGGTTGTTAATTAAAACTCTTTTTTGAGAATAACTAAAAACACTAAAACAAATTATTAGAGATAAAAAAAACTTTTTCATAGTAAATTATTTAATAGATTGATTTTGTTGATTATTATTTGCAAAGAAATCCATTGCAAGGCCAATAACTTCTAAATGGTTTGAATAAGATTTAACCTTATTTTCAGTCATTCCCGAAGAAATAAGTAATTTACAAGAAGCATCATAAATTAGAACTTGATTTTGATTGCCTAAAACAATATCATCTTTACCAGTTAATGTTTTAGACGAAATTCTGTTATCTATATCTTTCATCAAAACAGATTTAAAATTTTCAATTTCAATTTGGCTAATTTTAGATTTTTGATATTGTGATGAAGTCGAATCTATTGGTTCGTCTTTACTACAAGAACTTAAAACAATTAAAGTAATAGTCATTAATGCAATTTTTTTCATAATGTTTAATTTAGTTGAAAAGTTCAACGGTTAATAAATGTTTGTTTGCATATTCAATAGCGAAATAAAAAAAAAAACGACTTTTGCAAGAATATTTACAGTTTTTTTAAAATTTAACATTAATAATATATTTCGATAACGTTGTAGTTATGTTAATAATTTAATAATTTTAGTTTTTTGTTGAATATTTCGTAATTTTGGTATGATTATAAAATTTAGAATAAAAGAATTATTTAAAAAAGAGTTAATTTATTGAAATAAATAAAACGAAGTTTTAAATTTGTGTAATAATAAAATAATTAGAATTCGAGTCCAAAAACCTTCGTGACTTAGCGTCTTCGTGGCAAACAAATAAAACAAACTAAAATAAACATGTACGGAAAAATCCAACAACACTTACAAAACGAACTAAATACCATTGAACAAAACGGTATTTTTAAAAAAGAACGCATTATAACTTCTCCACAAGGAGCAGAAATTACAGTTAATGGCGAAACAGTTTTAAACTTTTGTGCCAATAACTATCTAGGTTTATCATCACATCCAGAAGTGATTCAAGCTGCCAAAGATGCTTTAGATTCACACGGTTTCGGAATGTCGTCTGTGCGTTTCATTTGCGGAACTCAAGACATTCACAAAACATTAGAACAAAAAATTGCCGATTTCTACGGAACAGAAGATACCATTTTATATGCAGCAGCATTTGATGCTAACGGTGGTGTTTTCGAACCATTATTAGGTGAAGAAGATTGTATTATTTCTGATTCATTAAATCATGCTTCTATTATTGATGGTGTTCGTTTGTGTAAAGCAGCACGTTACCGATATGAAAATTCCAATATGGAAGATTTGGAAAATCAATTAAAGAAAGCTGTTGAAGCTGGACATCGTTTCAAATTAATTGTAACCGACGGAGTTTTCTCAATGGACGGATTGGTTGCTCCATTAGATAAAATTTGTGATTTAGCCGACAAATATGATGCTTTAGTAATGGTTGACGAATGTCACGCGGCTGGGTTTATTGGTGCAACAGGAAAAGGAACGCTTGAAGCAAAAGGCGTAATGGGAAGAGTAGATATCATTACAGGAACATTAGGAAAAGCACTTGGAGGCGCAATGGGCGGATATACAACAGCCAAAAAAGAAGTAATTGAAATTTTACGTCAACGTTCGCGGCCGTATTTATTTTCCAATTCATTAGCTCCAGCAATTGTTGGCGCATCTATTAAAGTTTTTGAGCTTTTAGAAAAAGACACAACACTACGAGATAAATTAGAATGGAATACCAATTATTTTAAGGACGGTTTGAGAAAAGCAGGCATCGATTTTATTGATGGTGATTCGGCAATTGTACCAGTAATGTTATATGATGCTAAATTGTCGCAAGTCATGGCAGATGAATTATTGAAGAAAGGAATTTATGTTATTGGTTTCTTTTATCCAGTTGTTCCAAAGGATAAAGCGCGTATTAGAGTGCAACTTTCTGCTGCACATACAAAAGCACATTTGGACAAGGCAATTAGTGCTTTTACAGAAGTCGCAAAGACTTTAAACGTGATTTAAGTAAGCAGTTTGTTTACATATTTTTGTAGAATTATTTCATAATTCCCACATTTTAACATTTTCATTTTGATAATTCATTTTAACGTATTACTTTTGCGTCATTATATGTATATAATCTAACAAAATTAAGTATGAAACATCTTAACAAATTATTTGCTTTATTGATGCTATTGGGATTGAGTTCTCAAGCACAAGATAGTAACAACAAATGGGCTATTGGGTTTGGTGCAAACGCAGTAGACGGAGGTAGAGTAAGCGCAGCCTCTAAAATTGAGGATCAATTTTCTCAATATTTTGACGCAAAAAAATATTGGAACATTATTCCTTCAGTTTCTTACGTAAGCGTATCAAAATACGTTGGCGATAATTTTTCTTTTGGAGTAACTGGTTCTGTTAACAAAATTTCAAAATTTGTTGGCGAAAGAACTTATGATCCTACAACAAACACTAATGATTATGTAGTTACTAATCCTGGTGATTTAATGTATTATAGCGTTGATGGAGTTATTAAATATAGCTTCATGAGTTTCCTTAAATCTAAAGTAATTGATCCTTCTGCTCACATTGGTGGTGGTTATACTTGGTTAGGTGATGCTTCTGCTGGAACTATAAACGGAGGTTTAGGATTGACTTTTTGGTTTTCTGAAAACGTAGGTTTATCTTTTCAATCTACTTACAAACATTCATTTGATGATACAAGAACTCCAAATGTAGATGTTGCTGCTCACATGCAACATTTCGCTGGTTTAACATTCAAATTTGGCGCTAAAGATACAGATGGAGACGGAATCTACGACAGAGAAGATGCTTGTCCAGAAGTTGCTGGTTTACCAGAATTTAAAGGTTGTCCTGATACAGACGGAGACGGAATTGAAGATAGCAAAGATTCATGTGTTGATGTTGCAGGTTTAGCTGAATTTCAAGGTTGTCCTGATACTGATGGAGACGGAATCGCTGATAAAGATGATGCTTGTCCTGAAGTTGCTGGTTTAAAATCATTAGGTGGTTGTCCAGATGCTGACGGTGATGGTGTAACTGATAAATCTGACAAATGTCCAGATGTTAAAGGTCCAAAAGAAAACGGTGGTTGTCCTTGGCCAGACAGAGATGGAGATTCAGTTCTAGATAAAGATGACAAATGTCCAGATGTAAAAGGTACAGTTGCTAATCAAGGTTGTCCAGAAGTTACTGAAGAAGCTATTAAAAGATTGAACGATTATGCTAAAACTATCTTGTTTGATACAGCTAAAGCTTCATTCCAAAAACAAACTTACCCAGTATTAGAGGCTATTACTTCTATCTTGAAAGAATATCCAAACTCTAATTTCTCTATCGAAGGTCATACGGATTCTGACGGTAAAGATGCTGCTAACCAAAAATTATCTGAAGATAGAGCTGCTGCTGTAAAAGGTTATTTACTTGAGCACGGTATTGCTTCTTCTAGATTAAGTTCTGTAGGATATGGTGAATCTAAACCAATTGATTCTAACAAAACTAAAGCTGGTAAAGCTAACAACAGAAGAGTTGAAGTGAAATTAGTAAAATAATTTCCTCTTAAAATATTTTCAAGAAAACGCTCCGATATTCGGAGCGTTTTTTTTATTTTTATAAAATGGTAAATGAAACTTTTCTTCAACGCATAGCTCAAGTTATTCTAAATGATTTTTCCGATAAATTATCAGACACAATTGTTGTACTTCCAAACCGAAGAGCTAAAGTCTTTTTAATTGATGCATTAAAGAAGCAAGCAACCAAAACAATATTTTCTCCAGAAATTATAAGCATTGAAGACTTTATTCAAGACTTAGCCGGAATTCGTTCTATTGATAGCGTCGAACTACTATTTGAATTTTATACCATTTATTTAGAAATTACAGAAAAAGATAAAGAGTCTTTTGAAACCTTTGCTAATTGGGCAAAAACATTGCTTCAAGATTTTAATGAAATTGATAGGTATTTATTAGAACCTGATAAGATTTTAAAATATCTAGAAAACATTAAAGAAGTAGAACATTGGGCAGTTGACGCCGATAAACGAACTACTTTAATTGATAATTATCTAATTTTCTGGAAAAAACTTCCGTTATATTATCACTCACTTTATAACTATTTACTAAATAAAGGAGTTGGCTATCAAGGATTAATTTATAGAGAAGCAGTCAATAATCTAAATCACTTTTCGGAAACTATAAAAGAAAAGAAATTTATCTTCGCTGGATTTAACGCACTCAATCAAGCTGAAGAAAAAATTGTACAACATCTTTTAGCCATTGATAAAGCCAAAATTTATTGGGATATTGATGAAACTTTTTTAAACGATAGTTATCACGATACAGGACTTTTTCAGCGCCGATTTAAATCAACTTGGTCGCATTATAAAACCAATTCGTATGAGTGGATTTCTAAAGATTATCAGCAAGAAAAAAACATTCAGGTTATTGGTACGCCAAAATCTATTGGTCAAGCCAAAATTGTAGGCGATATTATAGAAAAACACAGTAATGAAAATAATGGACAACTTCAAAATGTTGCCGTAGTTCTTGGTGAAGAAAGTCTTTTACTTCCCATTTTATACTCATTACCAAGTAATGTTGATGCTTTAAATATCACTATGGGATTTTCTAGTAAGAACAATCCTGCTCAGCTATTAATGGCAAAATTATTCAAAATGCATACCAATGCGTTGTCTCGAAATGCCACTAGTTACGTGCTGTATTACAAAGATGTTCTCGACATTTTAACACATCCGTTAATTGAACCATTTGTGAATGCGAAAGAATTGGTTAACCGAATCAATCAAAATAATTACACGTTTATTCTTCATAAAAAGATTGTAGAATTACATCCTGATTCTAATGAATTATTTGAATTACTTTTTCAAAAATGGGATACCAATTCGGTTAAAGTTCTTGAGAATTTATCGCAGATTTTATTGACAATAAAGTCAAATTTGAATAAAGATAACGAAGAAGAAAAAATCACTAACGCCTTTGTATATTCAATTTTTAAAGTAATTAATCAATTGATTTCTTATTTTTCATCTCACGAAAATATTGATTCTATCGATACACTTTATGCCATATACAAACAAGTAATTGATGTAGCCGAAGTTTCATTTGAAGGTGAACCATTAAACGGATTACAAATTATGGGTGTTCTTGAAAGTCGTGTGCTCGACTTTGAAACTGTTATAATCACTTCGGTAAACGAAGGAAAATTTCCAGCAGGAAAAAGTATGAATTCCTTTATTCCGTATGATGTGAAACGCGAATATGGTTTGCCAACTTTTAAAGAAAAAGACGCTATTTATACCTATCATTTCTATCATTTATTGCAACGCGCTAAAAATGTTTATTTACTTTATAATTCTGATAGTGAAGGTTTGGATGCCGGAGAAAAAAGCCGTTTCATAACGCAATTGGAAGTCGAAAAACAACCCAAACACAACTTGACCTTTCAAACTTATAATGCCGATGTTCCAGAAATTGCCCACCAGCCAATTATAGTTGAAAAATCGGAAAAGGTAATGCTGCGATTAAAAGAAATAGCAGATAAAGGATTTTCTCCATCATCATTGACTACTTATATTCGGAATCCGATTCAGTTTTATTTTCAACGAATTTTACGCATTTCTGAAACAGATGAAGTAGAAGAAAATATTGCGGTAAATACTCTAGGAACTATTATTCATGGCGCTTTAGAAGAATTGTATAAACCATTTATTGGTAAAATTTTAATTGAAAATGATATTAAAATCTGCATCAAAAATATTGACGAAGAAGTTTTAAAACAATTTAAAGAAGTTTACAAAGAAGGCGATATCAAAAAAGGGAGAAACCTTTTAGCGTATGAAGTTGCCAAACGAAATGTACTAAATTTTCTAAAATTAGAATTGGAAGCGATTCAAAACGGAGATCAAATTCAGATTATTGCTTTAGAAAAACCTTTGGCTCGAATTCTTGATGATCCAAGTTTACCTTTTCCAGTAAAAATTGCAGGAAACGTAGACAGAATCGAAAACCGAAATGGAAAAATAAGAATCATCGATTATAAAACCGGAAATGTAACCAAGCCAAGTGTTACTTTAAAATCATGGAATGGTTTAACAGAAGACATTAAAAACGACAAAATCATCCAAATTCTTGCTTACGCATTTATGTATGAAGAAGAAGCAAAAGGTTTAGAAATTGAAGCCGGAATTATCTCTTTCAAGAACTTAAAAGCTGGATTTTTACCATTCAATTTTAAAGTCGACAAAGAAACTTTCGAAGTGATTTCTCCTGAAATAATGGAAAGTTATATAGAGGAAATTGCGGTTTTATTAAATGAAATTTTGAGTAAAGATGTGGCTTTTGAAGAAAAGATCTAACCGCAAAGACACAAGGTTTTTTCGCAAAGTTCGCAAAGAAAATGAAATAGGTTTTTGAAAATAGTAAAGAAAAACTTTGCGAACTTTGCGCTTTTTTCCTTGCGTCTTTGCGGTTAAAAAAAATTAAACTCTTTTAAAAAACTCCAACAAAACTTTCAGTAATTGTTTTTCATTTTCAATATGACTCATGTGTCCGTCAGCGAAAGTGGTTAGTTTTACTTGTGTCCCTTCAATTTGTTCGATATTGTCGTCATAGATTAGAACACCATCCTTTTTGCCCAAAATCAATTGAATTGGATAGTTTGCAAAATGCAAAATCACTTCTCTATCGTTTCTAATTTTCATGCCTTCCAGCGAAGCAACAATTCCTTGTAACGGAGTTTTCAACGCTTCAATTTTTACTTTTTCAATCTTTTCAATTAAGCGTTCTCTATTGTCAATACTAAATAAATTGGCAATACTCATGCTTACAAATGCCGAATAATTTTGTTTTACAGCCACAATTGCTCGGTCACGATTGGTTTTTCGTTCGTCGCTATCAGCTCTAGAAGTGGAATTTAAAAGTACCAAACCTTTCATAAAATCGGGATACAATTCGGCAAAAGCCAACGCAATATATCCACCCATTGAATGACCAACAAAAACTGTTTTTCTAATTTTTAATTCGTGTAAAACATGATGCACCATATCGGCTTGATCTTCCATATAATGCACATAACCCAAGCACTCGGTTTGTCCATGACCTAATAAATCGATTGTAATTACACGATTTTTCTTTGAAAACTCTGGCACAAAAGCATTCCACATCGTTTGATTTTCCAAAAAACCGTGCAGTAAAACTACAGCCGTTCCTTTTCCTTGGTCGGTGAAAGTGATTTTTGTGTTTTTGTAGATTGTGGTTTTCATTGGTGCAAAACTATAACTTTAATTTTTTTGAAACACAAAAGTCACAAAAGAAAGTAAAAACAATTATGGTTAATAACTTTTGTGTCTTTTTTGGTTGAAAATAAATATATTTGATAAACAGATATTAGAATATGAATAGATTAGTTATCGTTGGAAATGGATTTGATTTAGCTCATGGTTTGCCTACTAGTTATAGAGATTTTATTGATGATTTTTGGAAAAATTTCAAAGATTATTGTAAAAATGAAGCTTACCAAGAGTTAGTTTATACAAATATTGGATATGACAGATATTATACTTCATATAAACCAATAAAGAATTTTGAAGATTTTAAATCTAATATTGTTGCGTATTGTATGGATTATCCAGAATGTCATTTTGAAGAAAAATCGCTATTTTTTTATACTAGTAAATTTCAATTTGATAAGAAAGAGTCAATATTTGAGTTTAAAAATGATTTTTTCAAAGAAATAAATAAAAGGAATTCGGAAAACTGGGTTGATATAGAAAATGAATATTATAGACAATTAAAATTAATAGTTAAAGATGATTTAACAGGAACTCCTAACGATTTAGAAAGAAAAAATTTTGAAAACGGCAGGAAGAAAAGATTAGAAAAGTTAAATAATGAGTTTGAACAAATAAAAAATCTTTTAGAAAATTATTTAAAAGATAAAGTAATAAATAAATTTATTTTTCAAGAATATCCCGATTCAACAGGTAATTTTTTTAAATTCCACAATATTTTTTTTCCTGAATTATTGACAAATGATAAAATTCAAATTTCAAAATATTTAGAATTATTTTCAAAAAATGACAGAGAACAAATAGAGAATGTAATCAGTAAAAAAGAGCTTAAGATTAAAATTCATTTCTTAACATTTAATTACACACCAACTCTTAATAAATATTATGAGTATCTAAAAGGTAATCCTGAAATAGAAGTTGGTATTAATTATATACATGGTCTTGTAGGTAATACGAATGACAATAAAATAAACTTTGGTTTTGGAGATGAAATGGATAATGATTATAAATTAATTGAAAATATTGATGACAATGAATATTTAAAGAATTTTAAATCTTTCCAATACTTTCAAAATTCGAATTATAAAAGATTATTAGATTTTACAGAAAGTGAAAAATTTGAAGTTTTTATAATGGGCTCATCGTGTGGTTTATCAGATAGAACTTTATTAAATTCTATTTTTGAAAATGAGAATTGTAGATTGATAAAAATTTTTTATTATAAAAATGGACAAAATGATAATTTTACAGAATTGACACAAAACATTTCTAGACATTTTAATAAAAAAGCTTTAATGCGTTTAAAAATAGTTCATAAATCAGACAAACAGATTATGCCTAGTTATAAATTACCAGAAAAAAAATAAATATGTTCACAATCCAACAAATAAAAGAAGCCCATTCCAAAGTAAAAAGCGGAGCAGATTTCCCAAAATACATGCAAGACATTATTGCACTTGGTGTTACTTCATTTGAAACATTTGTATTTGATAATCACACCAATTATTACGGAAAAGATAATTTTCAAATTTCGTCAATTGGTTTTTCAGAAACGTTAGTTATTGCAGACAAAAGCAAC
Source organism: Flavobacterium sp. (assembly GCF_043778725.1). Lineage (GTDB taxonomy): Bacteria > Bacteroidota > Bacteroidia > Flavobacteriales > Flavobacteriaceae > Flavobacterium. The sequence goes on from NZ_JAYWFT010000001.1 coordinate 88,920, forward strand.
ATCGAGCAATTCAAATCGGATTTAAAAATGCACCAACAAGGAAAAACCGATTATATGACGTTCTTAAACGACTGCGCAAAATCTGGCGTTGAAAAATGGATTGTTGTAATGGATACAATGACTTGCAGCTATTATGACAAACTAGGAAATGAAATGGTTGTGGAAGTAATTCCATCAGTTTAGTCTTCAAACACAAAAGTCACATAAGAAAAAGCAAAAGTTACAGAAGCAAAAATTTTTGTGCCTTTTGTGTTAAAATAAAAACACTTCAATTCCTTAAGTATTTTAAAATCAGATTACAATTATTCAGTTAAATTATTCAATCAATTTTTTTTTTAGTAGCTTTGTTAAAAATTACAATTTAATATGAATATAGCGACTCAAAAAGACAATCTAATAAAATGGATTCAAACCATTGAAGATGCGACCATTTTAAAAAAAATAGAATCTATTAAATCAGACGATACTTTTGATTTTGAAAAAGAATGGGCAAGAGGTATTTCAGGTGATGAGTTAAGAGACAGAACAAAAAAACACTTAAAATCGTTACCTTGGAAAAAATAAGTGTTCAATATCTGCCTGAAATCGAATACTTTATTAATAATTTAAGTGACTTACTTTTTGAAAAAGAATATTTCTCTTTTTATGAATATGCAGCAGATTATGTAGACAATTTAACCTTTTTCATTGAAAACGATTTAATAAATTTCCCACATAAAACAACTCCTATAAAATTAAAAAAACTTGGTTCGAATTATGTTTTTTACAAACCAAATAACAGAACAACTTGGTATATTTTCTTCGAAAAAAGTAACAATCGTTATTTAATTACGCATCTAACCAACAATCACGTTAAAGAACTAAACGATTTATAAATAAAAAAACGGCTCACTTTCGCAAACCGTCATATCTGAACACTTAAAACTATTTACTGATCACTATTAGTTCATTATCGATTCAATTTCCTCCACTTCAATAGGAATATTGCGCATCAAGTTGAACGCTTCTCCTTTTTCTTGAATCACCATATCGTCTTCAATACGAATTCCGAAACCTTCAGCCGGAATATAAATTCCTGGTTCAACTGTAAATACCATATTCGCTTGCATTGGTTCGTGTAATAATCCATAATCGTGCGTGTCCAATCCCATATGGTGCGACGTTCCGTGCATAAAATATTTTTTGTATGCAGGCCAATCGGGATTTTCGTTTTGAACATCGGCTTTGTCAATTAATCCCAAACCTAAAAGTTCGGAAGTCATTATTTTTCCAACTTCTACATGATATTGTTTCCACAAAGTTCCTGGAACCAACATTTTTGTAGCTTCATTTTTAACACGTAAAACTGCATTATAAACTTCTTTTTGTCTGTCAGAAAAACGTCCCGAAACTGGAACCATTCGCGTCATATCACTAGAATAATTTGCATATTCGGCACCAACGTCAAGCAAAATCAAATCGCCTGCGTTACATTGTTGGTTGTTTTCAATATAATGCAATACATTCGCATTATTTCCCGAAGCAATAATTGGCGTGTAAGCAAAACCTTTAGAACGATTTCTTAGAAATTCATGCGCAAATTCGGCTTCAATTTCATATTCCATTACGTTTGGTTTCACAAAATTTAGAATTCTGCGATAGCCTTTTTCGGTAATATTGCAAGCTTCTTGAATCAAATCCAACTCTTCACTTTCCTTAACCGAACGCAAACGTTGTAAAATAGGATTCGATTTCTCTACTTTATGTCCAGGATAATTCTCTTTCCACCATTTTACAAAACGCGCTTCACGAGTTTCAGTTTCAATAACCGCTCGATAATGTTCGTTAGTATTGATGTAAATCGTTTCGGCGTAAGCCATAACTTCTTTCAACGTTTTATGAAAATCTTGCAACCAAATCACACTTTTAATTCCGGCAACTTCAAACGCTCTTTCTTTAGTAAGTTTTTCGCCTTCCCAAATTGCGATGTGTTCGTTGGTTTCCTTCAGGAATAAAACTTCTTTCAAATGCCCGTAAGGTGCATCTGGAAAAAGCAACAAAATACTTTCTTCTTGATCAACGCCAGATAAATAAAAAATATCGCGATGTTGTGCAAATGGCAAAGTAGAATCGGCAGAAACTGGGTAAATATCATTCGAATTGAAAACGGCAACGCTATTAGGTTTCATTTGTGCCGCAAATTTCGCTCTGTTTTTAATAAACAAATCACGGTTTATTTGATGGTATTTCATATGTCTTTTTTTATTGTTTTTTAATGGTCGTGTGCAGTCGCCAAATGGCTCATGTCATTTTGAATAAATTTGATAATTTCTATTTAACAAAATTACATAAACTATCTTTTTAATGTGTAGCCAAATGGCGTTATTTTATTTTAGCCACGAATTTCACTAATTGTCACGAATTCTATAAAAGTAATAGTACACGAATTTTAATTTGTGTAATTTTTTTAACAATACTAATTTGTGTAAATTTGTGTAATTCGTGGCTAAATACTTTTACGAATACGACTCATGTGTCGCGACGAAATTCCTAAAAATGAAGCCAAATAATGCAACGGAACTTCTTGAAGTAATTTAGGTTCGGTGGTTAATAGTTTTTTGTAACGTTCCTCTGGAGTTAAAGTCAATAAATCAATGCGATAATCATCGATTAAACATATTTGTTTTTCAATAACATTATAATAAAATTGATTGAATGCTTTGTTATTTTCAATTAAATCTTTGAAAGTTTTCAAATCTACAATCCACAATTTGCAATCAGCAGTAGCTTTAATGCTTTTTCTGGATGGTTTTCTAAATAAAAAACTGCTTAAAGAAGAAGTAACAGAGTTTCTTAACGCTAAATAAGTTGTTTTTTCTTCGTCTAAAACTTCAATAGAATGCTGTAAAATTCCGCTTTCTACAAAACAAAAATGCTGGCAAATTTCATTTTCTTTAACAAAGAATTCGTTTTTTTTCAGATGCAAAACTTGAAAAGTTGCTCTTGCTATTACAATCAATTCCTCCATAGATTGGTCCTTCACATCAATAAATTGACATAAATAATCAAGAAAAGCATCGTTAGATTTTGAAATCGACATTTGTAAAACTTTCAACAAAAATATCCAAATAGTTTTCAACTCAGATTAAAATCTATATTTTTATAAAAATTTTCACAATGAAAACTACTTTTCTTTCACTAGTGCTACTTTTTACGATTGTTATTGAAGCACAAGATAAAAAAGCGTATCAACTATTTGATAGAAACGGAAAGAAATTATCTTATAAAAAACTTTTAAAATCAGCTGAATCTACACAAGTAGTTTTGTTCGGTGAATTCCATAACAACGCCATTTCACATTGGTTAGAATTGGAATTAACCAAAGATATTTCCCAAAACAAAGCTATCGTTCAAGGTGCCGAAATGCTCGAATCCGACAATCAAAAACAAGTAAATCAATACTTAAACGGAGAAATCAATCAAAAAAAATTAGATTCCACAGCACGACTTTGGCCAAATTATAAAACCGATTATAAACCATTAGTCGATTTTGCATTAGAAAATAAAAATCCATTTGTAGCAACAAATATTCCAAGAAGATTTGCTTCAATAGTTTCAAAAAAAGGTTTTGAAGCATTGGAAACTCTAAGTGCAGAAGAGAAATCTTGGATTGCGCCACAACCAATTCCTTACGACGCCAATTTACCAGGTTATTTAGAAATGATGAAGATGATGGGCGAACATACTAGTCCGAATATGCCCAAAGCGCAAGCCAGCAAAGACGCAACAATGGCTTATTTCATTAACAAAAATCTAAAAGAAAACACTGTTTTCATTCATTACAATGGAAGCTACCATTCCGATAATTTTGAAGGAATTAGTTGGTATTTAAAAACTTATAATTCTGCGGTTCAAATCATCACAATTTCAACCGTTGAACAAAAGGATATTTCAAAATTAGAACAAGAAAATTACAATAAAGCCAACTTTATTCTCGTTATAGATGAAGATGTAACAAAAACTTACTAGATTCGTCCTATATTTGTGGAGCGAATCAGTAGGCTTTTTTTGCAATCCATATTCCTGCTCTACATTATATCTCGTCCCAAAAGACGAGATGCCATTGCGATCAGGGCTAAAACCTAAACCTTAGTATGAAAAAAATAGTTTTACTAGTAATAATATTCTTATCAAGCATCTCTTTCTTCTCTTGCGAAGATATTGACGACACTCCTGTAGAGCCAATGTTGGTAATTAAATTTAAATTTAATCCTACTCAAACTAGGTTGAATAACTTAGGGCAAGGTTCATTTGTTCCGTTTGGTCATGCCGCACAAACACCAATTTTCAATACCATTTCATCACATTATATCGAGTTTGCACAAGACGCCAATACACAATTGGGAGCAGGAAGTATAGTTTATCATGGTCAAGAAACAACAGTTGGAGGCGACAATGCAATAGATTTTAGTCAAGCTAAAATTGTAGCTCAAGACGAAGTTTTTTTAGAAATTCCATTAAAAGAATTAGCCATTGGAAATTATGAATGGATGCGAGTATCGTTATCATATCAAAATTTTCAAATTAAAATCCGCAAACCAAGCTCAAGTCTAGAGTATGATGGCACATTAGAAAGTTTTGTAGGTTTTAATACTTATATTGGAACCCATTCAATAGGAAATGCATTCTTTCAAGTTGACGCAAACAAACCACAAGGATATTGGGCATTTGCATTAAATGATTTTCCCTATTCCTCTTCGGGTCAAGCACCAGCAGGAGCAACAACAGTACCAAATCCGTTAGCAGCAACATCGCCTATTCCTCTTTCCTCTTGTGTGGTTACAGGAAAATTCGATGCGCCGTTAACAATAACTGGATTAGAAAAAAAGAATGTTACAGTAACACTTTCATTATCTACAAACAAAAGCTTTGAGTGGATTGATACTAATGCAAATGGAAAGTTTGATCCTTCTCAAGGAGAAACAGTAGTTGATATGGGACTAAGAGGATTAATTCCGTCATTTACAAAGTAAAAGTGTTTAACAATTATTCTGTTTTTTGGGTTTATAACACTTTGAAAATCAACAAGTGTTAAACTCACTTTAAATTCATTATAAATTAGGTCGAAAAGGTTGTAGTTAATAACAATATGCTGTATTTTTGTTTGATTTTTTAAAATAAATTATACAATCTTATGGCAAAATCTGCACTTTTAAAGTCATCCATCGCAAAGAAATATTGGATGGCTCTTACAGGTTTATTTTTATGCTTGTTTTTGGCAGGACATTTAGCTGGAAATCTTCAATTGATTTTTAGCGACGCATCACATTTTAATCAATATGCGTTATTTATGACTTCAAATCCAGCTGTAAAATTACTTTCTTACCTTACTTACATTTCTATTTTATTCCATGCGGTCGATGGATTCATGTTAACTTATCAAAATGTAAAGGCACGACCAATTGGTTATGCAAAAAACAATCCAAGTAAAAACAGTAGCTTTTCTTCTAGAAATATGGCTGTTCTTGGTACAATTATTTTAGTTTTTATAATAACCCACATGGTAAACTTTTGGGCTGTAATGCACTTTGATAAAAAGATGCCTTTGCAAACTGTTGTAGTTGAAAATGCAGGTCAAAAATTAGAATATTATATTACCACAGATACCGGTAAGTTTTTTCCAAAAGACAGTCTTCAACTTGTACAAGCTGGACTAGAAATTAGAAACAAAACTGAGTTTTATAACAAAGTTGCAAATGTTAAAATGGGTGATGGTTACAAAGATCTTCATAAAATAACAGTAGCTTTTTTCAAAGATGCAAAATGGGGTTTAATTGCAACAATACTTTATGTTTTAGCAATGATAACGTTATCGTTTCACTTATTACACGGTTTTAGTAGTGCTTTTCAATCACTTGGATTAAACAATCCAAAATATACTCCTGGAATTAAAAAAGCTGGAGCTGCTTTTGCAATAGTTGTTCCTTTGTTATTCGCTATTATTCCAGTTTACATTCACTTTTTCTTAAAATAATCAACATCAGATATATATTATGAAGTTAGATTCAAAAATACCAGAAGGTCCTATTTCAGATAAATGGACCGATTATAAAGATCATTTAAAATTAGTAGCTCCAAACAATAGACCAAAAATTGATATTATCGTTGTTGGAACAGGTCTTGCAGGTTCTTCAGCTGCAGCTTCGCTTGGCGAAATGGGCTACAATGTAAAAGCATTTTGTTTTCAAGATTCACCACGTCGTGCGCATTCAATTGCTGCACAAGGTGGAATAAATGCTGCTAAAAATTACCAAAATGATGGTGATAGTACTTTTAGATTATTTTACGATACCATTAAAGGTGGTGATTATAGAGCGCGTGAAGCAAACGTTCATCGTTTAGCAGAAGTTTCATCTAATATAATTGACCAATGTGTAGCGCAAGGAGTTCCTTTTGCTAGAGATTATGGTGGATTATTGGATAACCGTTCCTTTGGTGGAACACAAGTTCAACGTACTTTTTATGCAGCTGGACAAACAGGACAACAATTGTTGCTTGGAGCGTATTCGGCTTTATCTAGACAAGTTGGTCTAGGAAGAGTAGAATTGTTTAGCCGTCATGAAATGCTAGAATTAGTAAAAGTAGATGGAAAAGCAAGAGGAATAATTGCTCGTAATTTAGTTACAGGTGAATTAGAAAGACACTCAGCTCATGCAGTAGTTATAGCAACTGGTGGATATGGAAACGTTTATTTCCTTTCTACAAATGCTATGGGAAGTAATGTTACTGCTGGTTGGAAAATTCACAAGCAAGGAGCAGCTTTTGCCAATCCATGTTTTGTTCAAATCCATCCAACTTGTATTCCTGTTCACGGAACCAATCAGGCAAAATTAACTTTGATGTCAGAGTCATTGCGTAATTCTGGTCGTATTTGGGTTCCAAAGAAAAAAGAAGATGCGCAAGCAATTCGTGAAGGAAAATTAAAAGCAGCTCAAATAGCAGAAGAAGATAGAGATTATTACTTAGAAAGAAAATATCCATCTTACGGAAATTTAGCTCCAAGAGATATTTCTTCAAGAGCAGCGAAAGAAGTTTGTGATGCAGGTCACGGAATTGAAGCCAACGATACTAATGAAGGTGTTTACTTGGATTTTTCTTCAGAAATTCAAAATAAAGGTCGCCAATCTGCTTATGCAAAAGGAAATCATCATCCAACTGATGAAGAAATTACCAAACTAGGAAAACAATGGTTGGAAGAAAAATATGGTAACTTGTTTACAATGTATCAAAAAATTACAGATGAGAATCCGTATGAAACTCCAATGAAAATTTATCCAGCAGTTCACTACACAATGGGTGGTGTTTGGGTAGATTATAATTTACAATCTACAATTCCAGGTTGTTTCGTTGCTGGAGAAGCTAACTTCTCTGATCACGGAGCAAACAGACTTGGAGCTTCTGCTTTAATGCAAGGTTTAGCCGATGGTTATTTTGTTTTGCCTTACACAGTTTCTAACTATTTGGCAGATGAAATTAGAACAGGTAAAATCGCAACAGATACTCAAGAATTTGCTGATGCAGAAAACAGAGTTAAGGAATCAATAGATAAATTTATAAATAATAATGGTACTAAAACTGTGGATCATTTTCACAAGCGTTTAGGATTAATTATGTGGAATAAAGTTGGAATGGGAAGAAATGAAGCTGGATTAACAGAAGCTATTTCAGAAATTGCAGCCTTGAAAGAAGAATTTTACAAAGATGTCTATGTTCCAGGAAGTTCAGATGAGTTAAATCAAGAATTGGAAAAAGCACTTCGTGTTGCCGATTTTATCGATTTAGGTCAACTAATGGCAATGGACGCACTACAAAGAAAAGAATCTTGTGGCGGACACTTTCGTGAAGAATATCAAGATGCAGAAGGTGAAACACTTCGTGACGACGAGAATTTTTCTTTCGTAAGCGCTTGGGAATATATGGGTTATGACATTACCAAAGAAATTCTTAACAAAGAAGAATTGAAATACGAGTTTATCAAAATTGCAGCTAGAAATTACAAATAGTAACTAGTGAAAAGTAAAGAGTAACTAGTGATCAAGAGAGTTTTTAAAGCTAATCACTACTTACTAATAACTTATCACTCAAAAAAAATACATTATGTCTTCAGCAAAAAATATCAATATAAACCTTAAAATTTGGCGTCAGAAAAATGCTAAAGCTAAAGGTAGCATGGAAACTTATAAATTAGATAATGTTTCTACTGCAAGTTCGTTTTTAGAAATGCTTGATCAATTGAACGAGCAATTAATAAACGAGAAAAAAGAACCAGTAGCATTTGATCACGATTGTCGCGAAGGAATTTGCGGAATGTGTTCATTGTACATCAACGGACGTGCTCACGGACCAGATACTGGAACAACAACATGTCAGTTACACATGAGAAAATTCAACGATGGAGATACTATTTTTATCGAACCTTGGAGAAGTAAAGCGTTTCCAGTTGTAAAAGATTTAGTCGTTGACAGAAGTGCCTTCGACAGAATTCAACAAGCTGGTGGTTTCGTTTCGGTAAATACATCTGGAAGAACAATCGATGCCAATGCAACTCCAATTGCAAAAGACAATGCAGATAAAGCCTTTATGGCAGCAGCGTGTATTGGTTGTGGCGCATGTGTTGCAACTTGTAAAAACGGATCAGCAATGTTATTCGTTGGAGCAAAAGTATCACAATATGCTTTGTTACCTCAAGGAAAAGTAGAAGCTACTAATCGTGTGTTAAACATGGTACGTCAAATGGACGAAGAAGGTTTCGGAAACTGTACTAATACTGGAGCATGTGAAGTAGAATGTCCGAAAGGAATTTCTCTAGAAAACATAGCTCGTATGAATAGAGAATATTTAAAAGCTAGTATTAAGTAAGTAACTGCTTATCAAAATATCTAAAACGCATTCATTAATTTGGATGCGTTTTTTTGTTGGATAAATACCAAATCAATTATCTTTACAATTCAAATCTTTGTATTTCAACTAACATGAAGAAATTTCTTTTAGTAGCAACTGTAATTTTACTTTTTAGTAATTCGTCAAAGGCACAAAATCTAAAACTAATGACGTATAATATTCGTTTAGATTTGGTAAGTGATGGCGAAAACGCTTGGTCTAACAGAAAAGATTATTTCTGTTCCCAACTAGCATTTTATGAACCAGATGTTTTTGGAATTCAGGAAGCATTACCCCATCAAGTTATTGCTATAGCATCGGCTTTGCCCAAATATAATTATGTAGGAATCGGTCGCGATGGCATAGGAAAAGGAGAATCGTCCAATATATTTTACAAAAAAGATAGATTCGAATTATTGCAAGAAAGCACTTTTTGGTTGTCAGAAACTCCAGAAGTCATGTCCAAAGGTTGGGATGCTGCGCTGAATAGAGTTTGTACCTATGCTTTATTGAAAGACAAAAAAACCAAACAAATCTTCTGGGTTTTTAATACACATTTTGATCATATTGGTGAATTGGCACGAACAAATTCAATTAAATTAATTCTTTCGAAGATTAAAACTTTGAATGCTAAAAATTATCCTGTATTTTTTATGGGCGATTTCAATTCAGAACCATCGGAAGAACGAATTGTAAATTTAAAAAAGGAAATGTTAGACAGTTATGATGTTTCTGTAGAAAAACCATTTGGTCCATCAGGAACTTTCAATGCATTTAAACACAATGAAGCCGTTACAAAACGAATTGACTACATCTTTTTATCGAAAAATAATAATTTGAAAGTTAATAAATTTGCTATTTTAAGCGATTCCAAAGACTTGAAATATCCATCAGATCATTTGCCAGTTTACGCCGAAATAAATTTTAATTAAAAGCATTTTTTTATCTTTGGAAAACCAACTTATCACACAATGAAAAACTTATTTTTATCGTTGCTTCTATTCACTTCAATAATATCATTCGGACAAAATTTTCACAAATACGTTAATCCAATGATTGGAACTGGCGGACATGGTCATACTTATCCTGGCGCAACAGTTCCGTTTGGAATGGTACAACTTTCTCCAGATACTAGAATTGACGGAAGTTGGGATGGATGTTCGGGTTATCATCACGACGATTCTGTGATTTACGGATTTTCTCACACGCATTTAAACGGAACTGGTTGTACCGATTATGGTGATATTATGTTAATTCCAACTATGGGAGAACCAAACTTTACTCCAAAAGAATATGGTTCTAAATTCTCACATTCGAATGAAAAAGCAACTGCCGGATTTTACTCTGTAAAGTTAGATAAACATAATATTGATGTTAATTTAACCGCTTCAACTCGTGTTGGATTTCATCAATATACTTTTAATAAAGCTGGTCAAGCCAATATAATTCTCGATTTAAATCATAGAGACAAATTGCTATATGGCGATATAAAAATCATCGATAATAAAACCATAGAAATTTTAAGAAGAAGTGAAGCTTGGGCAAAAGATCAATACGTTTATGCAAGAATTGAATTTGATAAACCGATGCAAATTTCTAAAGTAGATGCCAATCAAGAAAACAAAAAAGACTTTTATTCTGGTACAATTTTAAAAATTGCTTTTTCAAAACAAGTTAAAATACACGAAAAAATTTTAGTAAAAGTATCGCTTTCGCCAACAAGTTATGAAGGTGCTAAATTGAATATGTCCGAAATAAAAGGTTGGGATTTCAATAAAGTTAAGAAAGATGCCGAACAGCTTTGGGACAAACAATTATCTAAAATTGAGATTACAGAATCTTATAAAGATAAACTAGCGATTTTCTACACGGCTTTATATCACACAATGGTTCAGCCCAATATTGCTCAAGATATTGATGGGAAGTATCGAGGACGTGATAATAAAATTCATCTAGCAGAAGGATTTGATTATTACTCAGTATTCTCTCTTTGGGATACGTTTCGAGCCGCAAATCCATTATATACATTAATCGAAAAGAAACGTACTGCCGATTTCATAAATACTTTTTTAAAACAATACGAACAAGGCGGAAGATTACCGGTTTGGGAATTGGCATCCAATGAAACCGATTGTATGATTGGTTATCACTCGGTTTCGGTAATGGCAGATGCAATGGCGAAAGGAATTACCGGTTTTGACTATGAAAAAGCATTTGAAGCAGCAAAACATTCTGCTATGTTAGATCATTTGGGTTTGGATGCTTATAAAAAGCAAGGTTTTATTTCGATGGATGACGAGCACGAAAGCGTTTCTAAAACATTAGAATATGCTTATGACGATTGGTGTATTGCTCAAATGGCTGAAATTTTAAATAAAAAAGAAGATTATGAATACTTCATGAAGCGTTCTCAAAGTTGGAAGAACATTTTCGATTGGAATACTGGTTTCATGCGACCTAAGAAAAATGGCGGTTGGGACAGACCATTTGATGCCAAAGAAATCAATAATAATTATACGGAAGGAAATTCGTGGCAATATTCATTTTTTGTGCCACAAGATATTCCTGGAATGATTGAAGCTTATGGCGGAAACGATAAATTTGAAGCCAAACTTGACGAAATGTTCAATTCTGAAAGTAAAACTACAGGTAGAGAACAAGCGGACGTCACAGGATTAATTGGTCAATATGCTCACGGAAACGAACCAAGTCATCACATGGCATATTTGTATAACTATATTGGAAAACCAGAAAAAACAACTGAAAAAGTACATTTCATACTAAATAATTTCTACAAAAATTCACCAGATGGATTGATAGGAAATGAAGACTGCGGACAAATGAGTGCTTGGTATGTGTTGAGTTCTATGGGAATTTATGCGGTTACGCCAGGCGATAAAATTTGGAGTACCTCAAAACCTTATTTTAAAAATATTATTATAAATTGTGGAAAGGAAGGAAAAAGAATTATTGATAAACCATTTAATCATGTTTTTTCTGATTTGGGAATTGAAAAATTACCTGTTGAATTCAGTGATTTAACCTATGAAATCATAATATCTGTGCCATTAATAAATGCTGATAGTAAATCGTTTAAAGAAAAACTTATTGTTTCAATGGAAACAGATAATTTCGATAAAGATTACAGACCTAATTTGATTAAATATAAAGTTGAAGATGGAACTCAAAATAATTCAGAATTTAAAGTTTATAGTCAGCCTTTTGAGATAAATAAAACAACAAAAGTAACAGCTTATTCGGTTGTTGATTTAGAAAGTGGATTAGGAGGAAGTCAAAAAATTTCAGCAACCTATTTCAAAAAACCAAACAATTACACCATAGACATCAAATCCAAATACAATCCGCAATATCATGCTGGAGGAAACGAAGGTTTGATTGACGGAATTAATGGTTCTACCAACTGGAGAAAAGGCGATTGGCAAGGATATCAAAGTCAAGATTTTGAGGCAATTGTTGATTTGCAATCTGAGAAAAATGTATCCAATTTTAGTGCAACTTTTCTACAAGATCAACGTTCTTGGATTTTAATGCCAACCAAAGTTGAATATTACAGTTCATCAGATAATATCAATTTTACATTAATAACAGCTGTCGCCAATGATGTTGATACCAAAAAAGAGGAAAACACCATTAAAGATTTCAATTTCAAATCAGCAAAACCAATCAATGCAAGATACATAAAAGTGAAAGCTTACAATTTCGGTAGACTTCCAGAATGGCATATTGGCTATTATGATAAAGGCGAAGCATTTATTTTTATAGATGAAATAACAATTAAATAAAATCCGCGAAAATCCGCGTTTTCACAAAGTGAATCCGTTTCATCCGCGTTCCAAAAACTATGAAAATAGCCTTAATCCAAACTAAACTATCTTGGGAAAATCCCAATGAAAACAAAGCATTACTTCAAGAAAAGATAAATGCTATTTCGCAATATATCGATTTGATAGTTCTGCCCGAAATGTTCACCTCTGGTTTTACAATGAATCCAAAAAATGTAGCACAAACCATGCAAGGTGAAGCAATTTCGTGGCTAAAAGAAACTGCAAAAGAAAAAGATTGCGCTATCACAGGAAGTTTAGTAATCGAAGAAAACGGCAATTATTACAACCGATTGGTTTTTGTTTTTCCATCAGGAGAAATTCAAACGTATGATAAACGACATCTTTTCACTTTAGCCGGTGAAGACAAAGTTTATACATCTGGTAAAGAAAAATTAATTATCGAATATAAAGGATTCAAAATTTGTCCACTAATTTGTTACGATTTGCGTTTCCCGGTTTTTGCAAGAAATGTTGAAGATTACGATGTTTTAATATATGTTGCCAATTGGCCAAAACCACGTGTAAGCGCATGGGATATTTTGTTAAAAGCACGTGCCGTAGAAAACATGAGTTATGTAATAGGCGTAAATAGAGTTGGAACCGATGCAAATAATCACGAATACGTTGGACATTCACAAGTTGTAGATTTTCTTGGTAATTACATACAAGAACCACAAGAAATTGAAGGAGTTTTTATAGTAGAATTAGATAAAAACCAACTATTAGAAACTAGAAAAAAATTGGCATTCCTAAACGACAAAGACAACTTTAAATTAATATAAACTCCAAATTTCGTATTCTGTTTCTCATATTTCAATATTCGTAAACAGTATTTCAATTCTCTTATCTCATCTTTGTATTTAAAACCTCGTTCTTTACTTAGTACCTATATCAAATGGTTGCTCAACATCCCAATTGGCTCTAACATCAATTTGCTTAGGGAAATAAATAACCTCTTCGCTTTGGCGTTTTTCTATGAAACTTCCTGGTGTCCATTCTCTGTCTTTATTGTCGTCATAAATTACACGAACTGTAAAAAGTGTAGGCTCCAATAAGTCAAAAACAATATTGTTAGATTTCTCCGAATATTGTGATGCTAAAACTTTACCTTCTTTGTCTGTTAATTCAATAATAATTGGATAGCGTTTTACGTTTTCTAAAACAAGGCGTAGGTTGCCATAATCAGATGTGTTGTTTGTGGTAAAATCATAAGACAAAGTATCATTTTTTCTCTCGTAAAAGTCGGTTATTGCGCCAGGAAAGACTTTTAAATTATATTTTTCTAAGGGTTGTTTTTCAAAGTTAAATTTCAGCTTCTGATTTTGGGCATCATACTCGGTAGTAAATTTTACAACTGCCGAATCTTTATTGATTAATTTCATTTTGCTTTCATCCCATTTAGATAATGGAGTTACGGTATTAATGGTAAATGTATTTCTAAAAGCCAATGCGCCACTTTGCTCTGCAGAAAAACCAATTGTATCTTTTTTCTGAGCCTTTATTTTTAATAAAAAACTCTTTTTATAATTGTTTTTTGTAATAGCAATATCCAATGAATCACCTTTTATAGCGTTTACCCATACTTGTAGAGAATCTTTTTTAGGAAATTGACTGACAACAAATGGTATTTCTTTACCGCCTTTCTTCACCGCCAATTTTATGTCTTTTGCATTACCTTCATACCCAATAGTAAATCTAGAACCCGATGCCTGAGAAACATTTACAGCTTTAAAAACTGGTATTTCTTTAAATAATTCCAATTCATAAAGGGTATCATTAGGTAAGGTTATATAGTCTTTTTGAAATCCTATTTTATCAGTTTTAGGGTCATATTTGTTATTTCCATTTACATCTTTAACCGCAATAAGTTGGTATTTTCCATCCTTGATATTGTCAAATTTTACTACCTTCAAGCTGTCTAATGTATTGCTTATGTATCTAGGAACTTGCTTATAAATAGTAGAGTCGTTATACTTTTCATTCACCTCATAAAGCATCAATGAAACGTAGTTGTCAACCTTTAATGCAATAGCATCTTTTACTTTAGCATCTAGCGACAATGAGTCTATATAACTTCCTGTAGAAAAAACATACTTAAATTGTTGGTAGGGATTTCCTTCGTTATTATCTTCAATGCTTTTTCCAAAATTGAAACTATAAGTAGTATTGGGTAATAATGTATCTTTAATTTTAATGCTTATAAATTTACTTGCTGAGTAAGGTAAAATTTCGGGCTGCTTCTTCATTGGTGGCGATACAACAAGTTGTTTATTAATGTTTTTCAGCTTTATATATTCGTCAAAATAGATTTTAATTTCTTTTCCGTTAAAATTGGTTGTCCTATTTTTAGGAAAACTACTCACCATTTTTGGAGACAAAGTGTCTTTCAATCCACCAGTAATTGAACCTCTTTTGGCACAACTTACAACTGAAATTGCCAATAATAGAAAGATATATTTAAAATAAATTTTTTGCATCAATTCATGATTTTCATAATGCAAAATAACAATTATATTTAGAGGAAATGAAATCTTTTTATTTATAATTAACTAAAAACCATTACTGCGTCATTGCCATGCAAACAATACTCAATCTTGCACCCGGAATTTTTAGCAATTCTCTGCTGCAAGCTTCCAGTGTAGAGCCTGTTGTTATCACGTCATCAACTAATAAAAAATGTTTGTTGTGATGTGATTCGTCAAAATTTACTCCAAAAATACGTTCAACAACTTCGCTTCTTCCTAAAATTGATTTAGAAATTTGAGATTTTGAATAAACATTTCTTGTTAATACGGTGTCATCGTATTTTATTTTAAGACTTTCAGATAATGATTTTCCAAAAGCGGTAACTTGATTATAACCTCGTTCTTTAAGACGTTTTTTGTGCAAAGGAACAGGAATTATAAAGTCAATATCTTTTATTTTTTTTTCTAATTTTAATTCCTCGCCATACCAACATCCTATGGCATCACCAATTTCTTGATGGCCTTTGTATTTTAATTTATGAATCATTTCTTGAACGATACCTTTCTTGTGAAAATACATCAGTGCCGAAGCAAATTCTATTGGAATTCGTCCATAAAATTTACTAAATACTTCATTGTTTTGAATTTTATGATGATTGGTAAGCGGAATTTCATGTCGGCATTCTGTACAAATTACAATTTCATTTTTTAGTAAAAATGAGTTACAACCTGAACAAGCTCTCGGAAAAAATAAATTTGCAATACTTTTTATCATATAAAATGCTGTTTTATTTTATAAAAATATAAAAATCAGCGATTCATTAGCAATTTATGTTACTATTTAATTTCACTTTTATATTTTTGCATCATTATGGCAAAACAAGAAGATTTATTTAAGAATGTAGTTTCGCACGCAAAAGAGTACGGATTTATTTTTCCGTCAAGCGAAATTTACGATGGTTTAAGTGCAGTTTATGATTATGCACAAAATGGAGTTGAACTAAAGAAAAACATCCGCGAATATTGGTGGAAAGCAATGGTGCAAATGCACGAAAACATTGTTGGACTTGATGCGGCGATCTTGATGCATCCAACAACTTGGAAAGCTTCAGGTCACGTTGATGCTTTTAATGATCCATTAATTGACAACAAAGATTCTAAAAAAAGATACAGAGCTGACGTTTTAATTGAGGATTATGCCGAAAAATTAAACCTGAAAGCCAAAAAAGAAATTGAAAAAGCAAAAGTTCGTTTTGGAGATGCTTTTAACGAACAAGAATTCATTACAACCAATGCAAGAGTTGTAGAATATCTTGCTAAAGAGAGAGAAATTCTAGAAAGAATGGGAAAATCTCTAGGTGATGGAAACCTAGAAGATGTTAAAGCATTAATTGAAGAATTAGAAATTGCAGATCCAGAAACTGGTTCTAGAAATTGGACCGAAGTGCGTCAGTTTAACTTGATGTTTGGAACAAAACTTGGCGCTTCTGCCGATACAGCAATGGATTTATACCTTCGTCCAGAAACGGCTCAAGGAATTTTTGTAAACTTCTTAAACGTTCAAAAAACTGGTAGAATGAAAATTCCATTCGGAATTGCTCAAACAGGTAAAGCTTTTAGAAATGAAATTGTTGCAAGACAATTTATTTTTAGAATGCGTGAATTTGAACAAATGGAAATGCAATTCTTTGTAAAGCCAGGAGAAGAGATGAAATGGTACGAATATTGGAAAGAAAACCGTCTAAAATGGCATTTGTCGTTAGGTTTAGGAAAAGAAAATTACCGTTTTCACGACCACGAAAAATTAGCACATTATGCCAATGCTGCTGCCGATATCGAATTTAATTTCCCATTCGGATTTAAAGAATTGGAAGGAATTCATTCTAGAACAGATTTCGACTTGAAAGCTCACGAACAATTCTCGGGCAAAAAATTGCAATATTTTGATAACGAAACTAATGCTAATTATGTTCCTTATGTTGTAGAAACTTCGGTTGGACTAGACAGAATGTTCTTGTCCGTTTTTGCAACTTCATTAAAAGAAGAAACATTAGAAGATGGTTCTACTAGAATAGTTTTAAGTTTGCCATCAGTTTTAGCACCAACAAAAGCTGCAGTTTTTCCATTAATTAAGAGAGATGGATTGCCTGAAGCAGCCCAAAAAATCATTGACGATTTAAAATGGGATTTTAACGTGGCGTACGATGAAAAAGATGCCGTAGGAAGACGTTACAGACGTCAAGATGCACTTGGAACGCCATTTTGTATTACAGTAGATCATCAAACATTAGAAGATCAAACAGTAACAATTCGTCACAGAGATACAATGAAACAAGATAGAGTTGCAATATCTGAATTACGCGGAATTATTAACGAAGAAGTTTCTATGAGAAATTGGTTGATGAAGATTGTTTAATTTCTTAATTTTTTATATAAAAAAAGCCATTTGGATTTAAATCTAAATGGCTTTTTTAATATGTTTTTTTTAAAATCTATATCCTACAGAAATAGCAATTTTACCCGTTATTCTTGAGTAATCCGTGTTAGGAATGTTGGATGAAATAGAAAGATTTCTTCCAAGTCCACCACCAATTTCGAACATTACATTGCGTTTTGTATACCATTTTCCTCCTAGTCCAATACCCAAAGCAAATGCTTTTACTTTTTCTTCTTTAGAACCATAAGAATAGTTTCCGTTTGTGTCATAAGTGTAAGAGTCATAATTTCTATTTAAACTTTGATAGAGTGAAAATCCTTCTACATAAAATCCGGCAACAGGTTTCTCACCAAAGTAAAATCTATAGTAAGGAGAAATAGCAAATGCAGTATTAAGATCTGGATCGTCACCAAGCGTAAAAGTTAATGAGGTGCCAAAACTTGATTCGTCATTTATTGCTTGTTCGTAAGTACCTTCAAAAGCGCCTAAAATTAGATACAAAGCATTTAATTTGACTTCGTTTTTCTTGAAATCATCTTTTGGTTTTTCTTGGCAATAAGTAACATTGATAAACAATAATGTTAATAGAACAATAGCTTTTTTCATGTTTAAGTTTTTAGTTTGATCAAAAATAGCGTTTTAACTTACATTTTTTATTTTTTTAAAGTTAAAATTTTAATCTTCTTTTGGTAAATTAATTTCGGTTAAAACAAATTCTCTCACTTTATCCCAAGTTTTTATGTTTAAGGAGTAAAAAATATTATTTCCTTTATTTTTCCCTTTTATAAGTTTTACTCTTTTTAATTCAGACAAGTGTTTAGAAACAGTAGATTGAGCAAGTGGTAAAACTTCTATAATATCGCCACAAGAAGAAGTAGGAGAGGTCATTAAAAATTGAATTATTTTAAGCCTTGCAGGATTGCCTAATGCTTTCAAAATATCTGCCATTTCATTGATTTTAAAAGAGAAACCGAACGTTTTTGTGATTCCCATATCGCTATATATAGTATTTAATTATTTGTATTGTAATTTATATTATTTTAGAAAATGATCCATCATTTTTTATATGTTTTGCAATAATTAATTTAAATGAAGTAAGCCATCTTAATTGTTTATTTAAATTATAAAGCATCTTTTAGGTTTTGCCTTTTTAAAAACCCACGACTTTATTTTTAATTATTTGTTATGTAAGACATTAGTTTATATTGAAAGTTAAAACAATCAATTTTAATTATGTATTTAAAATTATATTCATTCAAATTAATTGAATTTTCTAAACTTCATTGTTGATAACATTAAAAATTATTTAGTACATAAAAAAATGAATTACAACAGTAATGATGTCTTTTTTGAAAATATTTTTTTTTATTTTTTTTTATTTTTTCTAGATTTTATTTTTTTATTTTTTATTTAAATTTACTTATGTATTTAATATTGAGTAATTTGCAAATAAATTATCTTGTTATATATTACTATGTGGCAATATAGTAATTATTTTTTATTAATTCTCTTACGCATTGCTTAAAATTGTAATATTGTAAGAAAAAACAACATTTTTATTGTGGTTCATCGGCTATATATTCCGTTCAACTAAAAAGGTTTGATTGTTAAAAAATCGTAAATACAAATTATGTAGGTATCTAGAAAACCTTTACTTTAGTAACGTTGTAAAAGGTGTGGTTTTACAATTTTTTCGAATAAAAATAGTCCCAAGCTATCTATATTTTTAACCTAGAACTAATTTTAGTTCAATAATCTAATGCTTTACCCCAAAAAAGTAAGGCAATTGAATAATTTTACATTTGTAATCATTGATGACAACCAAAAAAACAGGTTGAAGACTAAAGCTACGGCTGAGGGTTTTCCAAACCTGAAATTTTTGGCTATGGCCGATAATTATGATGACGGAATAGATGTTGTTTTAGAATACAATCCAGACATTATTTTTCTAGAAATTGATCCGTTAGATAAAGAATCTAAGCTTTCTTTAGCTTTTATCAATGAATTATACCGATACATGACAGTGGTTCCCAAGGTTTTTATAACTACAACTACAGAAAATCATTGTCGGGAATCTTTTAAATATGGTGTTTATGATTATTTTATTAATCCGTTAGAAACTAGAGAGCTTCGCAAAACCCTATTTAGATTTGATAAAGAAATACCAGGTAAAAATAGACCACAAACAGCAATTAAAACAGTTGAATCTATTGTAAAAAATGCTTCTGAAGAAAATGTTTCCGAAGAAGATGTAGAAAGTTTGAACGATACTGCACCAAATGCGTCAATCATAGAAAATCCAATTATTGAATTGATTTCTATAGAAAGCCAAGATGTTATTGAGGAATACGTTCAAAATCAAGAAATTATACAAGTTAAGGAAGAAAGTGACATTACTGAAGAAGTTCTCAAGAACAATGATTTAGAGGCTAAATCGGTTACTTTTCTTCAAACGGAGAATACCAAGGAGAAACCACTAATAATATGTGTAAAATCTTATGGCGATTACCGGTATATAGAAGCGAAAGATATTTGTTACTTACAGGCAGATAACAATTCGACGGATATACACTTAAATTCTGGCGAGATGATTACAGCCTTTAAAACCCTAAAGCACTTTGAAGGAGTTTTAAGTTATCCTTTTGTGAGAATTCATAACAGCTATATTGTTAACATTGATTATGTTTCAAGAATTCACACAGGAAATGCTGTATGTCATATTAAAAATACTACAACCAAACTTCCGTTTTCTAAATCTTACAAAGAAAACATTGAAGAAATAATTGCTACAATTGCATCAGGAAACTACTTGGAAATTTAATTTTTTGTTTTATAAAAATTTCATAGTTTCACAAAAATTAAAATATGGAATTAAATGTACTGATGGTCGACGATCATCCAGCCATAATTGAAGGTTATAAAGCAATTTTATCATTTAATGAGCTAGGTTTTGAAATTAAAACTACTACAGCTTTTAATTGTGAGAATGCTTATAAAATAATCATTGGAGAGCCAAAAGTGCTTTTTAATATAGTTTTTATTGACATTACATTACCTGATTTTCCTGAAAAAAAAATAAAATCTGGGGAAGATTTAGTTTTTTTGGTTAGAAAATTCATGCCTTTTGCAAAAATTGTTATTCTTACATCTCATACCGAAAAATTCATTTTACATAGATTGCTTGAAGAATGTAAGCCAGACGGATTATTACTTAAAAATGATATGCACGCAGAAGAATTTCTTATTGCTTTTACGACGATTATAAATGGAGAGTGTTATCATAGTGAAACAGTTAGAAAATATAAATTTGTGTTTTCGGCAAGTAAAAAACTTTTAGATAGTTACAACCAACAAATTATAGTATTTCTTTCACAAGGGATTATGAACAAAACCATACAAGAGCAATTACATCTTTCTAAAAGTGCTGTAGATAAAAGAAAAGTTATAATTAAGACGTATTTAGGGATTGACAAAGGTAACGACGAGGATATTTTACGTGAAGCCAGAAAAATAGGATTAATATAAGAAAACTTTATTTTTAAAAAATGTACACTTTTTGCTTACCAATTGTTTGAAAATCCCTCTTTACATTTGTCAAATCAAAATAAACAAAATGATATTATTTTTTGAATATTAACAATGTGATATTAACCAATAAAGTATTAGATGTAAAAAATGCTTTTTAGTTTTCTCTTAGGGAATAAATTGTATACAAGCATATTAAATCAATTTACTCCTGCTAGATATTAAAAATGTTTTTATTATTGAAAATCATTAATTGTAAAATATAAAAAAATAGAATCAAAGTTATAAAAAAATATCTTTAACACTCTTGGTAAAAAAACTAAATTTACAGAGGCTTACCACCTTAAATAATGCTATTTACAACTATTGCTGTTTGTAAATTGAATTTTGAAGTAAAAATTTTAAAATAAAAACATAATCTATTCGCAAAAAAAAGAATAGAATAATAAACAATTTAATATGAAGGATATTTTTTTCGGCTTATTTGCCACAATTCTAGTATCAAGTTTTTCATTTGGTCAAAACACAACAATTCAACAGAATCTTACTGATTACACAAATGCTTCTTTGAAGAATGATATAGAAATAGTAACTAAACTTTATGCAAATAAAGATTTAAAATTAGAAAAATCTTTTCAAGATAAACTTACAAATTGTAAAACCGAGACAGAATTAAATAATCTATTAATTAATAACAATATTAAAAATTCAAATGAATTAATTTTGCTTATTAAGAAGGGTGAAGATTTGACTAATGATTTTAGGAAACAAAACCCAAATTTTTATAACACTGATGAAGATAAAAGATTAAAAATGTTTAACGAATCATTTGAAACTTCATTTAACAACTCAGATTTTAAAGATGTAATTGCAAACAATAGCACTACAAGAGGTTGTTATGGTCAATGGCAAGTTGCTGTTAGTAGATGTAATAGAAATTTTGCTATTACTGGAGCTGGTGCAGTTATAGCAGCAGGGTTAACAGGCGGAATAGGTGGTCTTATTGGAGGCGCTATAGCTTGTACAAATTTATGGTTTTGTAAATCAGACGCATTAGATGATTATAACTCTTGTATAACTGAATAATATGAAAAAGCTAAATTTCAATATTGGATGGGCATTTTTAATAGTAATCATTTTAATTCAATTTATATTTAAAGGTGATTATCAATTTTATGCAATGATTATTGCTTTAATTACGGTTATTCCTTTCTTCATAATTAGATTAATAAAAACTTATAAAGATAATCCAAAAGAAAAAATTACAATGATATCTAATATGATTATGGTTTTAATATTCTTAATTATTGGATATCTTGTTATTACTAAAAAGTTTTTAGTTTAAGATGCGATTAATTTCAAAGCATAAAATTATTGTATTTGTTTTTTTATTTTTTATTCATAATTCTTATTCTCAATCGGATGTGGACAAAATTTTAAAAGGAGGAGAGATAATAGTTAATGGTTTATCTTTTTTAAAAGGAAATAAATCAAATTTAACAAATACATCAAACTCAAAACTAATAGAAAGTGTTTGCATTAAAAATAAACTTGCAGATAAAATAACTTTTAGTTTAATCGGAAAAGGTGCAGATGGGAGCATTATAAAGAAAGAACTCGTAATCCAAAAAGACGAAAAAGAATGCCTTCTGGAGTTGCCTAAGGGTATTTATATTTACGAAATTATTCTTGCTAATAAAGAAATTTATAAAAAAGGTGAATATAAGTTTGATGACGAAATTACAATGACAATAAAATAAGATTAGCAGAATTATAAATAAAAATGAGTTTCAAGTGAAAATTTGAAACTCATTTTGTTTATTTTTAACTTTTCAAATAACTTTAAACTCCCAACAATGAACTTTATTATTCGTTTTATAATTGCATTTTTATTGTTATTGCTTTTTGGATGTACTAACTCAAGCAACACTTTAGAATCGCAGCCTATAAATGATTTTATAAAAAAATATTTGGAGTTGGCAAGTAATGATACAATATCTCTAAAAACTAGAAAAAATTACGATAACAAATTATTTTCATTGATATTAAAAATGAATAATAGTGTTGAAAAAAGAAAATTATGTAAGTCATATTTAAGTAGTTGTTTTATTTTAAAAGATTGGTATAAATATAAAATAGTGACTAGAATACTTTATCAAGATTCTAAAAATTCAAAGGACACATATTTTTTAGCATTTTCCCAGAGGTCTACTGGAAATTATTTTTATCAAAATCAAATATTAGATAGTGCTTATTATTATTATCTTAAGGCTGAGAAGAATTACTTAAAAGTTAATGATAAACGTGATTATGCCATTATTTCACTTAAAAAAGCAATAATCCAATATAGTATTAATGATTATATCGGTTCAGAGTTATCTTTAAACAAATCATATATTATATTATCAAAGCTAGATGATTTTTCAAGAATTTGTGATGTATTAAATCAACAAGGATTGGTAAATATTGAACTTAAAAATTATGAGTTAGCTGAAAAAAAGTACTTTGATGCATTGAAAATTATTAATAAAAACAAAGAGAATTTTTATATTAAACACTATAATCTTTATGAACTTTGTCTAGGCAATTTGGCTCTTTTGTACTGTAAAAAGAAAGATTATAAAAATTCATCCATTTATTGTGAAAAAACCTTGTTAAACAAAGACTTGAAGCTCATAGATCCTGAATTATATTCTAATACAATTGAGATATTAGCTTGGTCGAAAATGAAATTAAATGATAATCAAGATTTGACTAAATTATTTTTTGAGTCTTTGCGAATAAGAAAAAAACTAAATATTTCATACAGAATTTCAGATAGTTATTTTGATATTTCTGAATATTATTTATATAAGAAAGACTCAACTCTTGCAAAACAATATGCTGAAAAGGCGCTTTTTTTTGGAAATAAATCTAAAGTTTCATCTAGTATTTTGAATGGATTGCGACAAGTTGGTTATACAGATGAAAGTAAGGCTCAACAATGTATTGATAAATACGATAAAAAGATTGATAGTTTATTAAGTGCAGAAAGAAAAACAAGAAATCAATTTTACAAAATACAACTTGATACTAACGAAATCACTCAAGAAAAAGAAACCGCAATACAACAAAAATGGACTGCAATAGCAATAATAGCAGCAGTTTTATTAATTGTTATATTGCTATTTATAATTTTTAAACAAAAAGCTAAACAAAAAGAATTCAAATTTCTTCAAGACCAACAAAAGTCTAACGAAGAAATTTATCAGTTAATGCTAAACCAACATTCTAAAGAAGATGAGGCAAGACAATATGAAAAAAAGCGAATTGCATTAGAACTGCATGATAATATTATGAATAAATTAGCTGCAACAAGATTTAATTTATTTGCAATTTCTCAAAAAACGGACAAAGAAACTATTGATAATGCTGTAGTCCATATAGCAAAAATTAAGGGTATTGAAGATGAAATTAGATCTATTACTCACTCATTAAGCAAAGAATCACTTGAAGAAACTTACAGTTTTAAAACCCTAATAGAAAAACTTATAGAAGAACAAAATACTATTCAATCCACGAATTATAAGTTAGAGATAGAGAACGACATCAATTGGGAGACGATAGCGAGTAAAATAAAAATGAATTTATATAGAATACTCCAAGAAGCCATTCATAATATTAATAAACATGCAGATGCTACAAATGCTTCTATTAATATCATTTTAGACGAGCGTAATATTTGTATGGCAGTTCAAGACAACGGAAAAGGTTTCGATGAATCCTATGTTCAAGATGGAATAGGGTTAAAAAACATGCGTCAAAGAATTATAGAAGTTAAAGGTAAAATTACAATTCATCCTGTTCTTAATAAAGGCACCAGTATATTCTTTGCATTTCCATTTTAAAACAACAATCATATTATTAGCTACATAATTACTTCTTGGTTATCCTTCCTCAGACTAACTGCATTTTTATAAGTTAAAGTGCATTTTATATTTTTAAAGTGTTGATTATCAAAGTTTTATAATTTATTTTGTTTTTTAAAATTTGCTATTTCCTTAAATGTGTCATTCACCCAGATTTGACATCCATTCACTATCAAACGATATCATTCTACATTATACATTGTAAAACGTATTTATTGATGCTAATTGCTGTAGTAGTTTTACGAAGTCAAAAGCCCCAAACAAATTCTAAAACGATTTAGCTTTTACAACAATTAAAGTCTAACAATAACATACAAAACAATTACATTATGAAAAAATCATTAGTAATATTCGGATTATTCTCTTTAATGATGGTATTAACATCTTTTACTTCTCCAAATGAAATTGGTGGTAAAGGAACAGAAGTTCCAGTTGGTCAATTTAACATTGGAGGTAAAGGAACAGAAGTTCCTGTAGGTCAACTTGAAATTGGAGGTAAAGGAACGGAAGTCCCAGTAGGTCAACTTGAAATTGGAGGTAAAGGAACAGAAGTCCCGGTTGGTCAATAAGTAAAATAAAACATAAATATTTAAAAAACTATCATTTTTCATGATAGTTTTTTTTTGTTGTAATTGTTTAGTAAGTTTGTTGAAAAGTTATATGATTTGAAAAAAATATTTTTAATTGTTATTATTTCAGTATTTATTTTTTCGTGTTCAAAAAACAAAAAGGAAATAAAACTATCTGAAAAACTTTCAGATAGTACTGCATTATATATTTTAAAGTCTAGAATTAATGATGTTTCTGAAAAAGAAATATTAAGATCACTTGATAAAATTGTAATTTTATTAGAAAAATCAAAAAACTCTATTGAAAATAGACAACTTAACTATGAAGTTATTTCAAAATATTACTCTCTTAATGATTGGATTAAATACAAGAAAGCAGCAAAATTATTGTTAAACAATTCTTTATCTGCAAATGATTCTATAAATATAGCTAAATCTTACAGGTCATATGGAAATTATTATTTTCAGGAGAAAATTCTTGATAGTGCATTTTCGTTTTATTCTAAATCTGAAAAGATTTATAAAAAATTAAATGACAATGATGGTTATTCTACTATTCTTTTAAAAAAAGGAATAATTCAATATTATATAAATGATTATTTAGCAGCAGATTTAACTCTTTCCAAAGCTTTATCTATATCTAAAAAGAGCAATGATAATTTAAAAAAAAATGCAATACTTAATCAATTAGGATTAACGTGTAATCAACTTGGTCAACATCAAAAAGCTATAAATTATCTCGAAGAATCATTAAGAATTATTAAAGAGCACAATTTAGCTGATATTGAACATTTAAAATCCATTTGTTACAGTAACATTGGTTTGGTTTATCAAGATTTAAAAAACCATAAAAAAGCAATATATTATTTTAAATTATCATTAAACACAAAAGATTTAATGACCAATAATCCAAAATTATATTCAAATATAATTGATAATTTAGCATATTCTAAACTAGAAATTAATGATTATAAAGATTTACCAAATTTATTTTTAGAATCACTAGAATTGAGAAAAAAAGTTAAAGACACATCTTCTGTTATAATGAGTTATAATCATCTTTCCGAATTTTACTTTAAAAAAGGTG
Source organism: Flavobacterium sp. (assembly GCF_043778725.1). GTDB lineage: Bacteria > Bacteroidota > Bacteroidia > Flavobacteriales > Flavobacteriaceae > Flavobacterium. The sequence continues at coordinate 115,675 of NZ_JAYWFT010000001.1, forward strand.
ATAAATATAAATCTTTAAATTATGCTAATCAATCACTAAAATTAGCAAATAAAACTAAAATACCTTTTGATATATTACTTTCTTTAAGACAAATTTCATTGATTGATGAAAAAAATTTAAATAAATATTCTCAAGACTTTATAAGAATAAGCGACAGTCTTCAAATTGCCGAACGAAATTCCAAAGACAGATTTGCTAGAATAGAATTAGAAACGGACGAACTCAAAAAAGAAAATAATGTTCTAGAAGAAAAAAATAGAAATATTCTTAATTATTTTTCAGTCACAATGCTTATTGTTGGATTCTTGTTTTTTATGAGAATGCAAAGAGCCAAAAGTAGAGAAATCGTTCTTAGACAAGCGCAGCAAAAAGCTAATGAAGATATTTACAAACTTATTATTTCGCAACAAAGTAAACTAGACGAAGGAAGAATAATGGAGAAAACCCGAATTGCCAAAGAACTTCATGATGGAGTACTTGGAAGAATGTTTGGGTTGCGACTAAATCTTGATGGACTAAATCAACGAACAGATAATGATGCCGTTGGTGAACGACTAACGTGTCTAGAAGAATTGAAAACTATTGAACAAGATCTTAGAGAAATATCGCACGAATTAAGTAGAGAGAAATATGTATTAATCAATAACTTTGTAGCCATTGTAAATAATCTTCTTGAAGAACAAACAAAGGTTAATAAAGCAGTCTTAAACCCTATGATTGGCGAAAACATAGATTGGGATTTATTAAATAATACTACAAAAATTAATTTATATCGTATTCTTCAAGAGTCTTTGCAAAACATAAATAAATATGCCAAAGCCAAAATTATAAAAGTTGAATTTAAAAAAGACAAAAAAGGAAATTTAATCCTTAATATTGCAGACGACGGAATTGGATATAATGTTGATAAAAAAAATAATGGTATCGGAATTAAAAATATCGTAGATAGAACTCATGAAAGTGAAGGAACCGTAGAAATTAAATCAACATTAAATAAAGGAACTCAAATTAAAATAATAGTACCGCTAGAACATAAATCAATAAAAATATAACAAAAAATGCCCCAAAACATTAATGTGTTAATTGTAGATGATCATCCATTTATTATTCAAGGTTATAAAAATGTAATTCGATTGTTTCCTGATAAGAAAATTGAGTTTTCCTTTTTTGAAGCTGTAGATTGTAAGTCGGGTTATGATGCTATAATGAATTCTGAAATAAAATATGATATCGCTTTTCTTGATGTTAGCATGCCATCATACGAAGAAAAAAATATTATTACAGGTGAGGATATAGCAAAACTTTTAATGAATCAAATGCCAGATTGTAAAATTGCCTTGCTAACAATGCACTCTGAAAGTTTAAAAGTGCAATCTATAATTGATGAAATTAATCCGCTAGGATTGGTTATTAAAAATGATTTGACTTTTGACAGTATGATTTTGGCACTCGGAACAATGCTCAAGGGAGAAAAATATTATAGCGACTCCGTTATAAAATTTTTAAACAACCAACAAAAAGAAAAAGTCTATGTTGATGTAATAGACAGACAAATATTGCATTACCTTAATAAAGGTGTCAATTATGACGATATTCCATTGTATATCACAATTTCATCAAGCTCAGTAAAAACAAGAAAAGAAAATATTAAAGATCTTTTAGGAATTTCTGGATGTGAAGATTCAGAATTAGCTGCAGTTGCCAAAGACCGAGGTATGTTGCTATAAAAAAAACGATACCAGTTTAAGGCTACTTCCAAAAGTTTAAACAAATTTATAATTAATTTTGATACTAATGAGTTCGATAATTTATCGGACTTATTTTGTTTAAATTTGATTTAATTTTTTCTTGTAATAGAGTAATACTCTTTTCTTTTACTTTGTAAAACGAATTATATTCATGCAATTTGGTATTGTAAAAATAAGAATGCTATTTTAACCTGACATAAAAATAACCACTTTTTTATATTCAGTGGTTTTCTTTTGTTATTGGGTTTTACCCCCAAAAAACTGCTTTTTTCCTTGTTCTTTGAAAGTTTTATTATCTTTAATGTAACGAAAAGTCAATCCCAAAACGCTGTTCTTTTATAGCTTTTTGAGCTGCTTTTTTTGGAAACAAGAAGACTTTAAGTTTCTTTTTCTGCTTTTAAAAACTACTTTTCACTTTTGAGTGTTCATTTTAATAGATTTTAATCATACAAATATATGATTTTAAATCTTTTTCAATCACTACCTTTGGTTTTGTTTTTGGTGCATTTTGCCATGGAGATTGATTATTTCTCTACTTCTGTTATTAATTTTGCTCCATTAGTATTAATGCAACTTTCTGTAACAATGCCTTGCGTAAATAGATTGAAATCTAATTTGTGCTCAAATTCGTGGTATTTTTTATGGTCATTTTTGATTACTATTGTTTAATATTTTTCCCATAATTCAATTGATTTAAATATGCTAAACTCAAAATCGTTTGAAGCATAAGCAAAAAATTAATTTGGATTTAAAAAAACTGTTCAGTGATGAACGGTTTTTTTGTTCTAATTATTCTAATAAAAGTTTTTCTATTTCTTCGTTTGCCTGTTGCAATACTAGTTTAGTTTTGTCTTTTAATGTTTGTGCTTCTTGTCGAATTGCCGTAATGTAATTAGCTATTTCTAATTGTTTTTCGATTGGAGGTATTGGGATTGGTAATAATTTTAGGTTCTCATTATTTAAATAATAAATTGTAGCAACTGAACAAGCTCTTTTTGTCAGTTCTAAAAAAATACCTGAATTAAACCAATATGTTGCAAAATCTGGATTAACAATACTTTCAAAAAATTTTAATGAAGAAACATTTTGATTAATTGAAATAGGAATTTCAACATCATTTTTCGCAGATAACCCAACAGTTCCAGCAATGCACATAATCACCTCATCTTTTTCACAAAAAGTTAATAGATTTTCATAGTGCTCTAAAACATATTTAGTATTAGTTAAATCTATTTGATATTTTTTAAGATTTGTATTTCTTAAAAAAACTATGCCATGATTTTCAGAGTACGGATTTAGTTTTTGATGCGGTGTAGTTCCTGTTTTGATATTCTCTAAAACTTCTTTTATTTTTTTGAATGGATATTTAGCATCTGCAAATGACTTAAAAACTTCATTGAAATATACTTTATTGAAATGAGGGTCAAAACGATTGCTTGACAACTCTTTTAATGATGAAGTAAACATTCTATTTTTTAAAGTGTTTTCTTCTTGGGTTGGCAAAGTAATACCTAATTGATTTAATAAATAAGTGTCAATACTTGCAAGTAGATTTTCTGCTTCTAATTCATTTTGTTGTTTTTGTAAATTGTAAATTGAATAAATTTCAATTATTTTATTCTGAATTTCTAAACTTGGAGTTGGGATTATTAATTCTTTAATCGCATCTTGAGAAAGGCTACCCATTATAGCTCCAATTTTGTTTTTATCAAATTGAGCTTGACCAATTTTTGAATTAAAAAAAATCTCTAAATATTTAGAATTAATTATTTCTTGATTTATTTCTATATAAAAAACTTCTGAACTTATAACATAATCATAATCTTTATCTAAGGAAATTGCATAACCAAATGTTCCTTTACGAGTAAGCAATAAATTACCTTTTTTTAATTGGATGTTTTTAGTTATTTCTGATGAATTGAAATCGATATATTGCATTTTATCAAAACGAAACTCACCTTTTCTTATATTGGCTACTTTTAAATAAGGTGTTCCAAAATCTTTATATTCTCTAAAATCAAAACCATTATTTATAGATTTTAAAATTTTATTAAACTTTTTGAGAGGTTTCTTTACTAGTTGTTTTTCATATTGGTTGAATATGTGACCATAAAATTCTGGGTCAAAACGTTTTTCTATTTCACTTTTTTGTAAAATGAAAACTTTGTTTTTGTCGAATTTATTATTTGTAAAAGTATAACTGCTCATTATTTTTCTGTTCTATTTATGTGCGTTATAAACTTTTGTAATTCAATACCAATTTCAACTAATTCGTTTGCTCTTGTTTCTCTGCCTGTAGCATCATAACCAATATCTTCAGCAATTGCCATAAAAATAGGATAGTCGTCAAGAATGTTTTGTTTTGAAGCAAAATATTTTTCGGTCATTTCTTCTTTAAACAAGTTTACTTTTTCTGTAAATTCTTGTTGTAGTTTGGTTTTATCGTCTTTTACTAATTCTATTATGTCTTTTTTAGTTGCGGTTGGGTTGTGTAGCTTTGCTACACGTTCTAATTCTTTTATAGCAAGTGTTTTTTCTTTATCCCAAGCGTCAATGGTTTTGATGTATTTGTTGTCTATTTTTAAGTCAAGTTTTAATTTGTTTTTTTGGTTGTTTATTTTTTCGGTTTGTTTGGATTTGTGTTTGCGTAAAAATAAAACAGAACTTTTTACTCCTGCACCTGTTGCGCTAAATGCAGTTTGTGGCATAGAAACAACTGCAACAATTCGGTACATTTCTTCGATGTTGTCACGAACATATTGCATACTGCTATTAGTTAAAATACCGTCAGGTATAACTACAGCTAAATAACCGCCTTCGACTAAAAACTTGTAGCATTGCTCGATAAATAACACTTCTGTTGATTGACTATCTCGAATTGTTTCTTTGGTTTCTTTTGGGTTTAACCAATCGATTTCTTTTTTAGAAAGCGAATAGTTTTTCATATATGCTTTTTCGGTTTGCTTGATACTACTACCAAAAGGCGGATTGGTAATGATATAATCAAACGAATTGTATTTGAATTCTTTGTTTTTAGAATTGTGTTGCATTTCTTGGTCGGTTACTAAACCGTCGGAAGCAATAACGTTGGTGTGTCCGTCATCGTGAATAATCATATTCATTTTTGCTGTACGTGCAATTTGGTCGTTAATTTCTATACCAAAAAGGTTTTTTTCTGCAAAATCATGCCAATGTTTGTAATGGTCTTTTTCTTCTTTTTCTTTATCGTAGAAGTCGTTGGCTTGTTCACGCACTTTGTCTAATGCGTAAAGAAGAAAGCCACCACTACCGCAAGAAGTATCTAAAACTCTCGCTTTGTGCGTGATTGGTAAACTATCAACAATAAATTTTACTATGGGTCGAGGCGTGAAATATTGCCCAAAATCTCCACGGAAATAACTACCCATAAAGGTTTCAAATGCTTTTCCTTTGCTGTCTAAATCGGTTTTGTTTAAATTGATACGTTGAAAATACTTAACGATTGTAAGTGTTTCTTGTGCCGAAAGTGTAATACCATCTTTAAAAACTTCTGGTGCTTCTTTTTCGCCAATGGCATAAATTGCTTTGACACGTTTTAATAAATCTTCTGGGTCTTCGTCACGAAAGATTTGGAAATCGTAAGGTTCGCCAATTTTCCTTAGGTGTTTTTCATCCCAAATTTTACAGAAAATTAGTTTGTCTAATTCGTCAAATGCTACACTTGGGTTACGTTGTCCGCCACCCCAAAGAGCTTGATGTGATTGAATAAATATTTTTGTCAGTTCACTTTCTGAAACTACTTGTAATTCAAAAAACTTTTGAGTAACGTTTTCGGATGGTTCGGCAACTTGATTGTATTCTTTTTCTATTTGCGAAATACCACCTTTTACATATTTAAAAGGAGCAAGTTTGTCAATTCCAAATTGCGGAATGTCTGGAATTTCAATTCTGCTTTTAGGTTTTTCTGCCGGCACTTCGTAATATTGATTTTTGATACGTGAAGTTGTCCATACGTATTTTGCACCTTCGGCAACTGCATAGCTGTATGCTTGGTCAACAGCAATATTAAATTGTTGATCTGTTAAGTCTTCTTTTTTACATTCTACAAGTATATGCGTACCATGACAATCGTCATCGTTGTAAACTATAATATCTGCTTCTTTAGTTTCAGAACCCATTTGAACAGAAACAAATTGTTTTATTCTTCTTTCAGAGTAGCCATATACCAAAACGAGTGTCAAAAAAGTTTCAATTTGAACTTTTTCTTCCGGATTATTATAGTTTCGCTTTTTATTTTGATGAATATAGGTTACGAAGTTTTTATCATCATCAAATTTGATTAATCCCTTTTTAATTCCAATTTCAATTAGGTTCATTTGTTTTTTTTTAGAAAAATCTAAAAAAGAAGCGCAGACTAATTACCTTACTTGTATTCTGTGGGATTCGACGCCCATACCTACAAAGCAAAGTAACGTCCACGCTAGGCATGAACGTTAGCTTAAACTTCCCTGTAGGTATTTTGAATTGTCGAATTTTCAGAATACAGGATTTTTCGCTAAACGCTAATTTTATATGTCTTTATTTATTATCTATATATTTTGTTTTTTGTTCAATAGCAAATGTAGTTTATTTAAAGATTATTTTAAAAATTTGGTTGGTTTTTTGCAAATCTTAATATGTGTAATTTCTCCTTCATCGAAATGACAAAAGGAAAATTTGCATCAGATAGCTTGAAACCTGTCTGCCTAAATTAGACAACTCCTAAGAACAAATCAATCAAAAAACCATTATTTTATTTACAGAAATACAACTATACCATTTTTATGTAGCTTTGAATTACAAAAATTTCAATAGTATGAATTCTGTAACTCCTTTAGATGTAAATCGAAAAATTAACGCATTGCCAATATTTTTATTAAAAAATATAGTTTAGAATAAACCCTTTTTTATCCATAGTTTTTTATTCCTTACAAAAAAAATTAACATCACAATAAAATCAATTTTTTGTATATTTGTTTTTTATAAAATCTAATTCCATGACTACCATTACTTTAAAAATTGACGAAAGAACCAAAAAAGGTAAAGCATTTTTAGCTCTTGCTAAAGTTTTTTATGATGAAAAAAATGAGGTTGAACTTGTAAAAGAAAAAGATACAAGTCCTTATAATCCTGAATTTGTTGCTAAAATAAATAAAGCAAGAATGGAAAAAGGAAAGGTAATGAATAGCGTTAATGAATTATGGGAAAGTATACAGTAATCATTAATCTAACTGCCGAAAAAGATTTTTCTCAACATAAAAAAAATGGAAATAAAGCCTCAATTAAAAAGATTTTTACGATTCTTAATGAATTGAAAGATCATCCTTACTCAGGAGAGGGTAAACCTGAGGAGTTAAAATATGACTTAAAAGGACTTTGGTCGAGACGAATAAATAAAAAAGATCGACTTATATACGAAGTAAAAGAAGATATTGTAACCGTTTTGGTTGTTTCTGCAATTGGACATTATTCAGATAAATAATAATACTTTTTCCAACAAAAAAAACCATCCGAATTAACGAATGGTTTCTATAATCTAAACTTTATGTTTATTCTACTATTTCTTTCATTTTGAAAGTATCCATAAATGCAGTGGTATAATTTCCGGCTACATATTCTGGTTCGTCCATTAATTGTCTGTGAAATGGTATTGTAGTTTTTATTCCTTCTATATAAAACTCGTCTAGTGCGCGTTTCATTTTGCTAATTGCTTCTTCTCTTGTTTGCGCTGTTGTAATTAACTTGGCAATCATTGAATCGTAATTTGGCGGAATTGTATAACCTGCGTAAACGTGTGTATCTAAACGCACACCATGTCCGCCTGGCGCGTGAAGTACAGTGATTTTTCCTGGTGAAGGACGGAAATCATTGTATGGATCTTCGGCGTTGATACGGCATTCTATTGCGTGAAGGTTTGGAAAGTAATTTTTTCCAGAAATTGGCACGCCAGCAGCAACAAGAATTTGCTCACGAATTAAATCGTAATCTACAACTTGTTCTGTAATTGGATGTTCTACTTGGATACGAGTATTCATTTCCATGAAGTAGAAATTTCTATGTTTATCAACCAAGAATTCTACAGTTCCTGCGCCTTCATATTGAATATATTCGGCTGCTTTCACAGCTGCTTCACCCATTTTTTGACGTAATTCGTCGGTCATAAATGGTGATGGAGTTTCTTCTGTTAATTTTTGGTGACGTCTTTGAACAGAACAATCTCTTTCAGATAAGTGACAGGCTTTTCCATAAGAATCACCAACAACTTGAATTTCAATGTGACGTGGTTCTTCGATTAGTTTTTCAAGATACATTCCGTCGTTTCCAAAAGCGGCAGCCGATTCTTGACGTGCGCTTTCCCAAGCTTTTAGTAAATCTTCTTGTTTCCATACAGCACGCATTCCTTTTCCGCCTCCACCAGCAGTTGCTTTTAGCATTACTGGATAACCAAATTCTGAGGCTAATTGTTCGGCTTGTTCGTAAGACTCTAAAATTCCAACTGAACCAGGAACACATGGAACTCCAGCTTCTATCATGGTAGCTTTAGCCGAAGCTTTATCGCCCATTCTATCAATCATTTCTGGTGATGCACCGATAAATTTTATTCCGTGTTCTTGACAAATTTTTGAAAATTTTGCATTTTCAGACAAGAAACCATATCCTGGATGAATTGCATCTGCGTTTGTAATTTCGGCAGCGGCAATAATATTTGACATTTTTAAGTAAGATAAATTACTTGGTGGTGGACCGATACAAACGGCTTCGTCTGCAAATTTAACGTGCAAACTTTCGGCATCGGCAGTAGAGTAAACGGCAACGGTTTTTATTCCCATTTCTCTACAGGTTCTAATTACACGTAGTGCAATTTCGCCTCTATTGGCAATTAATATTTTTTTAAACATATTTTTTTAATTAGATAATTAGACAATGTGTCAATTAGACAATTTGGAAGATAGAAAACTTCTAACTTCTAACCTCTAACTTCTAACTTTTTTAAGATGGATCCACTAAGAATAAAGGTTGGTCAAATTCTACTGGCGACATATCGTCAACAAGAATTTTAACAATTTTCCCTGTTATTTCTGCTTCAATTTCGTTAAATAATTTCATTGCCTCAACCACACAAAGTACGTCTCCTTTTGCAATAGTAGTTCCAACTTCAACAAATGAAGGTTTGTCTGGAGAAGGTTTTCTATAAAAAGTTCCAATCATTGGTGATTTGATTGTTACATATTTAGCGTTTTCATCTACTACTGGCGCAACTGGTGCAACTGTAGTTGGTGCTGCTTGTTGAACTGGTGCTGCTTGAGCCAAAGTTTGTTGCATTGGAGCTTGTTGCACATAAGTTATATCTGGAGAGTTTCCTTCAAGAGTTGTTCTAATGGTGATTTTAATATCTCCAGTTTCCAACTTTACTTCTGCAACTCCAGAATTAGATACAAATTTGATTAGGTTTTGAATTTCTTTTAAATCCATAATTATTTGTTTTAGTTATAGTTTATTGTTTGTTGTATGCCCATTTAAGGTAGATTGAACCCCAAGTAAATCCGCCACCAAAGGCAGCAAAAATAAGGTTATCACCTTTTTTAAATTTATGTTCAAAATCACTAAGTAACAAAGGTAATGTTCCCGAAGTGGTGTTTCCGTATTTTTGAATATTTACTAATACTTTTTCTTCATCAAGATCCATTCTTGAGGCAGTAGCATCAATAATTCTTTTGTTTGCTTGATGTGCAATTAACCAATCTACACTGTCTTTAGTTAAATTGTTTCGTTGCATTATTTTTTCGCTAACGTCTGCCATTCCAGAAACGGCATATTTATATACTGTTTTACCATCTTGAAAAACAAAATGTTGGCTGTTTTCTACTGTTTCTTTAGAAGCTGGCAAGATAGAACCGCCGGCATCAATTTTTAAATATTCTCTACCAATTCCATCAGAGCGTAAAAATTCATCCTGAAGACCCAAACCTTCATAATTTGGTTCAAACAAAGCTGCACCAGCGCCATCACCAAAGATGATACAGGTTGCTCTATCGGTATAATCTATTATTGACGACATTTTATCGGCGCCAATTAATAAAACTTTTTTATACCTACCAGTTTGTATGTATGCTGCTGCTGCTGACATTCCGTATAGAAAACTAGAACAAGCTGCAGATAAATCGTATGCAAATGCATTGATTGCTCCAATTTGTGTTGCTACATAAACTCCTGTTGTTGCCACTGGCATATCTGGAGTTGCTGTAGCCATGATTACTAAATCAATTTCGGCTGGATTAATGTTTCCTCTTTGTAGTAAATCTTGAGCAGCTTTTATTGCTAAATAAGAAGTTCCTTTTCCAGATTCTTTAAGTAATCGTCTTTCTTTTATTCCAGTTCTTGTAGTTATCCATTCGTCATTGGTGTCAACTAAAGTTTCTAACACTTGATTTGACAAAACAAAGTCTGGAACATAACCACCGACAGCGGTAATTGCGGCTGTAATTGTACTCATATTACTATTTTATAATCTCTTAAAAAAATGTGATTTTAAAAGAGGTGGAATTTACAAAAAATTATTTAGTTATGATTAAAATTTACAAAAAACAAAAAACTCTCACAGAGTGAGAGTTTAAATGTAAATTTAAAAATATATTAGGCTGCTGCTACTGATTTATCAATAACTACTTGTCCTCTATAATACATTTTACCTTCATGCCAGTAAGCTCTGTGGTATAAATGTGCTTCTCCAGTTATTGGACAAGTTGCAATTGTAGCTACAGTTGCTTTGTAATGTGTTCTTCTCTTATCTCTTCTTGTTTTGGAGATTTTTCTCTTAGGATGTGCCATTTTACTATATTATTTATCCGTTAATAGTTGCTTTAATTTGTCCCAACGTGGGTCAATATTTTCTTCTTTTTTACTCTCTTTTTTTTGTTCTTTTATTGATAGCTTAGTCAGTTTATCTAGTGTTTCCGTTTGTAATGTTCCATCTTTTACTCCTGGATGAATTCTTTTTAACGGAACGGAAAGCACAATCATTTCATAGATATATTGTGAAATATCTATTTGATGTTCTCCATGAGGCAATATCAACAATTCTTCGTTGTCATTGTTAAACTCTTCTCCAAAATTAACAACTAGTTTAATTTTACCTTTTATTGGAAGGTCAAACATTTCGTTGGTTAAATCACAAGGCACATTAATTGTTCCGTTGTGTTTGAAAGCAAGCTCTAACATGGTGCTTTTTTTCTCTAAAACTACATTTACTTTGATATCACAATCTTCATATTCGTGATAATCAAAACCATCAAAGAACGCTTTTTTAATTTGAAATTCAAATTGATGTTTTCCTAACTTTAATCCAATAAATGGAATTAAAAATTCATTTGTAACTTTCATCATTTCATCAATTTGTCCAATCCGAAGATTCGGGTTTGGGAGTGCAAAGATATAAATTTATTATAAATCCAAAAGCGTTATGCACCTTTTTTTGTTTCTAATTGTTTTTCTTTAACTTTTAAAGGGTTTTTTGACAGCTCTAAATACTCATTTCTTGAGTGATAGATGTCTATTGCGAGATAAACTGCTTCTTTAAAAGAAGTGTAGTCTGCTAGTCCTTTTCCTGCAATTTCGTATGCTGTTCCATGATCTGGCGAGGTTCTAATCTTATTTAAACCAGCAGTATAGTTAACTCCTGTTCCAAAAGATAACGTTTTAAAAGGAATTAATCCTTGATCATGATAGGTTGCAATTACGGCATCGAATTTCTCATATTGAGCACTACCAAAAAAACCATCTGCTGGATATGGCCCAAAAACTAAGATGCCACTATCAAATATTTTTTTGATAGTTGGTCTTATAATTTCATCGTCTTCTTTACCAATTACTCCATTATCGCCGGCGTGTGGATTTAATGCTAACACAGCAATTTTGGGTTTAGTTATGCCAAAATCCTGTTTTAAAGTAGTATTAATCGTTTCAATTTTTTTAGAAATTAACTTTTCTGTTAAGTGCTTTGCTACCTCATTAACAGGAATATGATCTGTAATCAATCCTACCCTTAAGTTATCTTGAATCATTAACATTAACGCATTTCCCTCTAGTTCTTTATCTAGATAATCTGTATGACCAGGAAATTTAAAATCTTCCGATTGTATGTTATATTTGTTAATTGGAGCAGTAACCAACACATCTATCAATCCTTCTTTAAGCGCCGATGTAGCAGCAACAAAAGATTTTAAAGCGTATTTACCTACATTTTCATCATTTTGTCCAAAATTAATATCAACGCCTTCGCGCCACACATTTAATACATTAATTTTCCCTTTAACCAATTGTTCAAGTCTATCAATGCCATGTAAAGCAACCTCAGAGTTAAGATTCTTTTTTATAAACGATAAAATCTTAACATTGGCAAAAATAACAGGCGTACACAATTCTAACATTCGAACATCTTCAAATGTTTTAAGGATTACTTCGCTTCCAATACCGTTTAAATCTCCTATTGAAATTCCGACGATAATATTTTCTGCTTTTTTCATGGCGAATTATTCTATTTATTGCTAATTTTGAAGTGCAAATTTAGTAAAATAAAACGACAAATGTTTACAGGAATTATAGAAACCCAAGGATTAATAAAAGAGATAAGAAAAGAAGATGAAAACTTACACATCACAGTAAATTCATCTATTACAAACGAATTGAAAATTGACCAAAGTGTTGCTCACAATGGCGTTTGTCTTACTGTTGTTGCAATAGAAAATGACAACTACACTGTAACTGCAATAAAGGAAACAATTGATAAAACAAATGTTGGCGATTGGAAAGAAAACGACTTCATTAACCTAGAACGCGCCATGAAACTAGGCGATAGACTTGACGGACACATTGTTCAAGGTCATGTAGATCAAACTGGAATATGTAAAATGGTTGAAGAAACAAATGGAAGTTGGCGTTTTATATTTAGTTATGATGCTTCTTTAAACAATATAACTATTGAAAAAGGATCAATTACTGTAAATGGTGTAAGCTTAACTGTTGTAGATTCTAAAGTAAACGAATTTAGTGTAGCAATTATACCGTACACTTATGATCATACTAATTTTAAAAATTTCAAAATTGGAACAAAAATAAACTTAGAATTTGATGTAATAGGCAAATATGTAGCCAAATTACATGCCTTAAAATAAAAAAAAGTTCCAAAACTAAAAAAGCTTCAAATTAACTTGAAGCTTTTTTTAAATTATATATTTTATAAAATCCATAGATTATAGATACAACTATCAACGCCAATAAGCTGCCATCAATAGGTAATCCTGGTGGTGGTGGAGGAATTGGCTCAGGAGGACTAGGTGCTGCAAATATAAAATTGCTACACAATAAACCTGCAAAAATTACTACTATTTTATTTGGGACGATTTTCATAGGGCGTAAAAGTAAAAAAAAAAACTCTTTATCAAAATTTTTTGACTTATAATTTATCGAATGTAGTAAATAAATGATAATTTGTTTACATACTCTACTCAACATTGATATAAACGTAATAAAATGAATTTTGGTTTATATAAAATTGAAAAGACCTCTAATTGAGGTCTTTTATTTTGTGGTCCCACTTGGAATCGAACCAAGCACCTACTGATTATGAGTCAGTTGCTCTAACCGAATGAGCTATAGGACCTTTATTGAGGTTGCAATATTACTACTATTTTTAATTTATTGCAAGTCTTTTTTAGTTTTTGAAAAAGGAAAATTACATATTTTTTTATAACATTCTAAAAATCAAATACTCTATTCTATTTCTTGACACAATTCTATCAATACTCCATTGGTAGTTTTAGGATGAAGAAAAGCTACTAATTTATTATCGGCTCCTTTTTTTGGAATTTCGTTCAAAACTACAAATCCTTCTTCTTGTAGTCTTTTTATTTCAGAAACAATATCTTTTACATCAAATGCGATGTGGTGAATGCCTTCGCCTTTTTTTTCTAGAAACTTGGCTATTGGACTTTCTGGATTGGTGGCTTCAAGAAGTTCTATTTTGTTTGGACCGTTCATGAAAAAAGATGTTTTTACTCCTTCGCTAGCAACTTCTTCTTGTTTATAGGCTGGAGCGCCAAATAATTTTTCGAACAATAAACTAGATGCTTCAAGATTTTTTACTGCTATACCTATATGTTCTATTTTTCTCATATTTTTTGCCACAAAGACGCAAAGTCTCTAAGGTTTGGTAAAAATAAGTATTTAAAATCAAAAGGGAAAATGTAGCCATAAAAATAAATTACGCCACTAATTGCCAGATTATAAACCTTAAAAAATTTAATCTTTGTGACTTTGAGTCTTTGTGGCTTTAAAAAAATTGTATTTTTGCATCATGGAAACAAATAGACAGAAAAAAATAGGAGGTGTTTTACAAAATGATTTGGTAGACATTCTTCAAGGTGAAGTGAGAAAAAACGGATTGACAAATTTGATAATTTCAGTTTCTAAGGTTATTGTTACTACCGATTTGGGAGTTGCAAGAGTATATTTGAGTGTTTTTCCGCAAGATAGAGCTGCCGAAATTTTGGCTGCTGTAAAATCGAATATGCCTTTAATTAAGCATGATTTATCACAGCGAGTGAAATTGCAATTAAGAAAAGTGCCCAATCTTTCTTTTTACATTGATGATTCTCTTGATTATATTGAAAAAATTGATAATGCGCTTTCTGCAAAGGAAAATCCAATTGAAAATCGTGAGTTATTAGAAAAACGTAGAAAGTCGTAGATCACATTTAAGGAAGAATAGCAAAAACCTATTCTCTTTTTAAATACTAAATTTCACCAAAAGCTTTCTTTTTAAACCAATACTAAATAAAGGTACGATTTGAATTTTCCGCTTTACATAGCCAAACGCTATATTTTTAGCAAAAGCAAAAATAACGCTATTAATATTATTTCTCGAATTGCTTCGGGCGGAATTATTGTTGGCGCAATGGCTTTGTTTGTCGTACTATCTGTTTTTAGTGGTTTGCGAGAATTTAGTTTGTCGTTTTCTAATGATTTTGACCCCGATTTAAAAGCAAATCCTATAGCTGGAAAAGCATTTTTTATTTCTCCTGAACAAGAAACTCAAATTAAAAAAATAGACGGAATTGCAAGTTATAGTAAAATTATAGAAGAACGAGTTCTTTTTACTTTTGACGGAAAACAATTGGTGACTTATTTAAAAGGAGTAGATAAGAATTTTACCAATATTAGCAAAGCTTCGCAAAAACTTTTTAACGGACAATGGTTAAAACCTAAAACCTATCAAGTAGTTGTTGGTTATGGAATATCTGAAAAACTAGCTTTAGGATTGTTTGATTTTAACAATCCGTTTGAAGTAATGGTGCCTAAACCTGGAAAAGGTGATTTATCGTTAAATCCAGAGGATTCCTTTAATAAATCTATTTTAATTCCGGTTGGGATTTATGCAATTAGCGAAGAATTAGATTCTAAATACGTTTTTGCCGATTTGGGTTTAACACAAGATTTGTTAGACTATAAACCCAATCAAATCTCGGGAATTGAAATAAAAACCAAACCAAATTCTAACGAATCGGATATTATTTCTAAAGTTGAAGAGATATTCGACAACAAAGTTCAAGTTAAAAACAGAGCCGAACTCAACGCAACATTACATAAAATGTTGAATACCGAGAATATTGCTATCTATTTAATCTTTACTTTGGTAATTATCATTGCACTTTTTAACTTAATTGGCGCATTAATAATGATGGTTTTAGATAAAAAAGCAAATTTAAAAACATTATTCAACTTAGGAGCAGAAGTTAAAGATTTGAGAAAGATATTCTTGCTTCAAGGAAGTTTGTTAAGTGTTTTTGGTGGAATTATTGGACTTGTGTTAGGAATTATAATTGTTGTACTTCAACAAAAATTTCAATTGATAATGATTACACCATCGTTGGCTTATCCTGCGATATTCACTATTGAAAATGTCCTTATAGTATTTGCAACAATTGTATCGCTTGGATTTATTGCAAGTTTAATTGCGAGCAGTCGCGTTAGTAAAAAACTTTTGGATTAAAAAACCTGAAAATCAGAATAAATTTCCTGAATTTCATCTAACGCTTTGAACAATTCTTCTGGATTTTCGATGGTTACTAACTTCAATCGGTATTCTTTAAAATTAGCAATTCCTTTGAAATAATTGGTATAATGACGACGCATTTCTACAATTCCAAGGCGTTCACCTTTCCAATCCATTGACCATGTTAAATGGTTTCTTGCTGCTTCAACTCTATCGGCAGTAGTTGGTTTTGCAAGATGTTCTCCTGTCGCAAAATAATGTTTGATTTCGTTAAAAATCCATGGATAACCAATGGCAGCACGACCAATCATCATTCCGTCAAGGCCAAATTTATTTTTATATTCTAATGCTTTTTCTGGAGAATCGATGTCGCCGTTTCCAAAAATTGGCATCGTAATTCTAGGATTGTTTTTCACGCGTTCAATATGACTCCAATCGGAATGGCCTTTGTACATTTGCGCACGTGTTCTTGCATGAACTGTTAAAGCCTGAACTCCAATATCTTGCAAACGTTCGGCAACTTCATCAATATTTATAGAATTTTCATCCCAACCCAAACGCGTTTTTACCGTTACCGGAAGCGATGTGCCTTTAATAACTGCTTTTGTTAAGCGAACCATCAAATCTACATCTTTCAAAACGCCTGCGCCTGCACCTTTACAAACTACTTTTTTTACAGGACAACCAAAGTTGATATCTACCAAATCGGGCTGAACAGCATCAACAATTCGTGAAGACATCTCCATTGCTTCTTCATCGCCACCAAATATTTGAATTCCAACTGGTCGTTCATAATCGAAAATATCCAATTTCATTTTGCTTTTTACAGCATCACGAATCAATCCTTCCGAAGAAATAAATTCAGAATACATTAAATCGGCACCGTGCAATTTACACAACCTACGAAATGGCGGATCGCTAACGTCTTCCATTGGAGCCAGTAATAGCGGAAAATCGGGTAATATGATGTTGCCTATTTTGGGCATTGCTTTATTTTTTTTGCAAAGATAGTTAAGAAAATTTAGTTATGAAATTTAATCTTAATGTGTTACAATCATTTAAAATTAATAATTATTTTTACGAAAACTTCGCAATGCTATTTCAATTTGGATTTTATAGTTCGGTGCTACTTATTTTTTTTACACAAGGAATAATTTATAGCGTTTTGCTACTTGCAAAGGCTGTTAAAATAGACAACAAATCTAATTATTGGTTAAGTCTTTTTATTTTTCTTTGTAGTCTTTATATTGCGCCTTGGATGCTTGGTTTTGCTGGTTGGTATGACAATCAACCTTATCGAGATATATTGTTTTATACACCTTTTCAGCATTTATTATTTGTTGGTCCAATTATCTTTTTTTACACACAAAGTTTACTAAATCCATCTTTCAAATTTTCTAAAAAAGAAGCACTTCATTTACTTCCTGGGTTTACTTATCTAATGTACATAGTTGCTATTTGGATTTATGACAAGTTCATTTTAGGTGATTACTATTTCTATAAAGACGGAATGGATAAAGATTTTGACGATTGGTATCAAAAGCTAGGTTTGCTTTCTATGATTGTCTATTTTATTTTAAGTATCCGATATTATAATGTTTATAAAAAACTGATGTTGCAAGTGGTAAGTTATGCCGATTCTATTTTATTCAAATGGATAAAAACCTATTTAATTGCATTTTTACTGATGCTGCTTTTGCCTATTATTTTTGACATTATGGGATATTTTTTCCCCGAAATGAAATCCTATCAAGGCAGCTGGTGGTTTTATCTATTCTTTTCAATTGTTATGTATTACATTGCGATTACAGGATATTCCAATCCGATAAACTCTACAATTCCCTTTAAAATGTCATTTTTTGATAAAAATCCAATTCTTTTATTGAATTCAAATAATTCTGATGAGACAGAAACTATAATTGACATTCAGTATGAAACATTTGAAGAAAAAAATTCACCTGAAATTGCACTTTGGAAATCAAAAATTGAAACCATAATTCAAGAAGAAAAACTCTACCAAAATCCAGAACTAACACTTGCCGATTTGGCGAAAAAATTAGAAACCAATGCCTCTATAATTTCCAAAACCATCAATCAAGGTTTTCAAATGAATTTTAACGATTGCATCAACAATTATAGAATTGAAGCCGTAAAAAATAGTTTTGCCAATGGCGAACACAAAAAATCTACTTTATTAGGAATTGCTTACGATAGCGGATTTAATTCGAAAGCGACTTTCAATCGTGCTTTCAAAAAAAATACTGGAAAAACTCCGAAAGAATTCATCGAAACCTTGTAAGCCCAACATTCACCATGCTTACTAAATATTATTTAGTTGGTCTCAAATCATAATTTGAAGCGATTGACAATGATTAATGGCGCAATTTTGTCCTGTTATTAATCATTAAAAATTCTAATTATGACATCGAAGATGCACGAAAACAAAAAAAACAATAATAAAATCTTTAGTAAATCACTTATTGCATTATTCGCTATTTTATTACTTGCTACTTCTTGTGGTATTTTTGGTTCGCTAACTTCAAACACAACCATTAAACCAAACGAAAGTTTTGTTCTCGGAAACAATGAACACGGAAACTTTAAAGTTAAACTTAAAAACGTTTCAAATCATGATTTAAAAATAATTATGGCTCCAATTGCTGGAGGAACACATTCACCGATTACTGTTAGCCCAAATGAAACTGTAACCGTAAAGGCAGAAAGAAATACCGCTTTAATTATTGAAAATAATTCTAATCAAACTGCGTCGGTCGATTTGTATGTTACTGGCGACATTGGATTATCTATGGGATATAAAAATTAAAAGAGTTTCAATCATCAATCAATTTCAATTTCAAAAATCAATTTCAATTTTAAAAAACATGAAACTACTAACTAAGATCACCAAACCCATTTTGTTGCCACATTGGTCGCAAGATTTATTTATTATTATTCCACGAATCGTTTGTGGTTACTTGCTTGCTTTTAACTTTGGAGCGGCAAAATTCGGAATGCCTTGGTCACCAGCAGATAATAATTTAGGATTGTTTGAAGTCGCATTTTGGTTTCCAAAGGATGTGGCGAGTTATGGCGGAATTTTTGCCATTGCTCCAGCATTTTTTGCTTGGATGGGCGCATTTGCAGAAGCCATTGGTGGATTGTTATTATTGTTCGGATTTCAAACTCGCATCGCTTCTTTTCTTATAATTTGCACAATGTTGGTAGCAATTTTTATGCAACAAATACAAAATGGATTGTGGAATTGTCTTGCTGCAATGGGATTTCTTTGGGTAGCGGTATTCTATTTAATTCTAGGTTCAGGACGATTTGGAGTTGATTATTTACTAATTAAAAACAAAGCTTAAGATGAAAAATATTCTTGTAACAACGTCATTATTGCTTACTTTATTGGTAACAAGTTGCGTTCAAAAATCGTATAAAAAAACTGTTGTTTTTACTTTGGACGTTTCTAAAATTAAAAGCATCAAAAAAGTGGGAGTTCGTGGAAACGACAAACCATTATCTTGGGATTATGACACCCAAATGAAAGAAATTAAAAAAGACAGTTTATTTCAAATAACAATAACTGGAGAAACTGCTTATAAATTTACCGAAGTAAAATTTGTAGTAAATGATACTTTTGAATTTAAAGATAAGGACAATCGAAGAGTGATTTTTTCTGAAAAAGACACTACATTTTACAATGCAAAATTCAATAAAAGATAAAATTGTAATTAATTCTATTTTTTTCAAATATCTGAAAAGTAATTCCAATTCAACTGTCAAACTTTTACCTTATATTTGCAGATTAATTCCCTTATATTAGGGTTTTGCGTTAGGGATTGAAGTGGAAATCCTTTTACTTTTTTCTTTAAAAAGTAAAAGATTGTAGCGAAAAGCCCGACCTCGTTTTTTGGGACGAGGTAACGCCCATAAAAAAATTGACATAAAGACAGAATGAAAAATATTAGAAATTTTTGCATTATTGCACACATTGACCACGGAAAAAGTACGCTTGCCGACAGACTTCTTGGTGCAACACAAACCGTTACCGCTCGTGAAGAAAAAGCGCAATTGCTAGACAACATGGATTTGGAGCGTGAACGTGGCATTACCATAAAAAGTCACGCCATTCAAATGGAATATACTTATAAAGGTGAAGAATATGTTTTGAATCTTATTGATACGCCTGGACACGTAGATTTTAGTTACGAAGTTTCTCGTTCAATTGCGGCTTGCGAAGGTGCGTTACTGATTGTTGATGCGGCACAAAGTATTCAGGCGCAGACGATTTCAAATTTATATTTGGCTCTTGAAAATGACTTGGAAATCATTCCGGTATTGAATAAAGTAGATTTACCAAGTGCTAATCCTGAAGAAGTTAGTGATGATATTATTGATTTATTAGGTTGCAAGTTGGAAGATATTATTCATGCTTCAGGTAAAACTGGTTTCGGTGTAGAAAATATCCTTGCTGCAATTATAGAAAAAATTCCTGCTCCAAAAGGAAATAAAGACGAACCATTACAGGCATTGATTTTCGATTCACATTACAATCCGTTTCGTGGAATTGAAGTTATCTTTCGTGTAAAAAATGGTGAGATTAAAAAAGGTCAGAAGATTAAATTCATGGCTACAGGAAATGAATATTATGCTGACGAAGTTGGAACTTTAAAGTTGAATCAGGTTCCGAAAAGTGTTATTTCTACTGGCGATGTTGGGTATTTAATATCTGGAATTAAAGAAGCCAAGGAAGTAAAAGTTGGTGATACCTTGACGGATGCAAAAACGCCAACTACCAATATGATTGTTGGATTTGAGGATGTGAAACCAATGGTTTTCGCCGGAGTTTATCCTGTTGACACGGATGATTATGAAGATTTGCGTGCTTCTATGGAGAAATTGCAATTGAACGATGCTTCACTTGTTTTTGTTCCTGAAAGTTCTGCGGCTTTGGGATTTGGTTTTAGATGTGGATTTTTGGGAATGTTGCACTTGGAAATTATTCAGGAACGATTGGAGCGTGAATATGACATGACGATTATCACTACTGTTCCCAACGTTTCGTATTTGGCTTACACCAAAAAAGATCCTGATGATGCATTTGTAATTAATAATCCATCGGATTTACCTGATCCTTCAAAATTAGATCGTGTTGAAGAACCGTATATAAAAGCAACGATTATTACAAAATCGGATTATGTTGGAAATGTAATGAGTTTGTGTATCGAAAAACGTGGTGTTATTACCAATCAAACGTATTTGACAACGGAACGTGTTGAGTTGAATTTTGACATGCCATTGGCTGAAATTGTATTTGATTTTTATGATAGATTGAAAACGGTTTCTAAAGGTTATGCATCGTTTGATTATACACCAATTGGAATGAGACAATCGAAATTGGTGAAACTTGATGTGTTATTAAATGCACAATCTGTTGATGCACTTTCGGCATTGATTCATGAAAGTAATGCGTATAATATTGGTAAAAAAATGTGTGAGAAATTGCGCGAATTGATACCAAGACAGCAATTTGACATTCCGATTCAAGCAGCAATTGGAGCTAAAATCATTGCTCGTGAAACGATAAAAGCCTTACGTAAAGATGTTACCGCAAAGTGTTATGGTGGTGATATTTCTAGAAAAAGAAAATTACTTGAAAAACAGAAAAAAGGTAAAAAGAGAATGCGATTGGTAGGAAATGTTGAAATTCCTCAAGAAGCGTTTATGGCTGTTTTGAAGTTGAATGATTAATTAGAGAATAGAAAAAAGATACAAGAAGAAAGACAAAAACCCAATAACTAAAGTTGTTGGGTTTTTTGTTACATTTACTTTTAATTTAAGAAATATGAATACTATACAAGAAGATGAGTTTTACAGTCTATTATACGATATAGGAAAAATTGAATTTAGAATAATTAATTTATCTGAAATTAATTTAAGAGGATTAGCTTCTATTGAATTTATTAATTGTGTTTTTTCAAAACAAGTGTTAATAATTGATGATGATGCTATTGAAGGTGAAAATGAAAATTATAAAAAAATAACTATAAAAACCTGTGTTTTTAATGGAGTTCATATTTCTAAATGCAATTTTTCGATTTTTGAAGTATTAGACATAAAAGGAATTAATGATTTTTTAATTAATGATTGTAAAATAGACACTTTAAGATTTTTAGATTGTTCAAATATAGATTTTGGAATTACATTTAGACAGAATGTATTTAATGAGTCTTTTACTTTTGAAAATAATTATTTTCTTATAAAAGGTCATTTAAGTTTTTTAAATACTAATTTTAATAAACTAGTCATTATTAAAAATAACACTTTCTCTATTTTACGTTTTGCATTTGTTAAATTCAAGGATTTTACAGCAATTATCAAAAATAAATTTACAAATAGTTTATTAGAAAACAGTTTCCTTTTATGTGAATTTGAACAAATAGATTTTAGTCAAAACGATTTTCGAGACATGAAATATATTGATTGTAAATTTTTAGGATCAGCGAAGTTTAAAGATGTTCCGTACAATAAATTAAGTATTATTAGCTTCGACATGTGCAATTTTTATAAACATGTTAATTTTAATAAATCTTCATTTTATAAATTAATTTTCGAGAATGGAAGTTTTATAGAAACTGCTTCTTTTCAAGACACATATTTTGATATTATTTCGATAGATAGAACAACTTTTGAGAGCAAAGCCTTTTTTGACAATATACAAATTAAAAAGATAGATGACTGTAGTAGAAAAACTATAAGAACAATAAAACAAGAACTCCAAAAAGCTGAAAATAAGATCGATTACAATAAGTTTAGAGTATATGAATTTAATGCTTATAGAAATGATATAAAAAACAAATTAAGAGAATATGACGACGATAAAGACCATTTAAATCACAGAGTTAGAGAGCCTATTCAATTGAAAAGAGATGCTTTTGTTTTATGGATAAGTGATTTGGTTTCTGAATATGGAACAGATTGGAAAAGAGCTTTAAATTTTACTTTTTGGTCCGGTTTATCTATTTATTCTCTCTTTTATTTAATTGAAAACCACAATTATACTATTGAAGTTTCAAATTGGAATAATTGGTCAAGATTTATTTCTGGTTTATTTAGATTTTTCTTAGTTACTGATTTTTATAATCCACTAGAAACTGATAGAGTTTACTTGACAAATCCTTTAAGCTGGTTAATTTTCATTTTTGGAAAAATTGTAATTGCATTCGGTATCTACGAAATGATTCAATCTTTTAGAAAATTTAAAGCTTAATTCATTTCCTCTAATAATCGTATCACATCCTCAACTTTAAAAAGTTGCGTTCCTTCATTCATTGTCGCCGCTGTTCCGCAACAAACACCAATTTGAATTACTTCTTTTAAAGTTTTGTTTTGTGATAATGCCCAAACCATTCCGCCAACCATGCTGTCACCTGCGCCAACCGTACTTTTCTTTTCTACTTTTGGTGCTTTTACTAAATGTGTTTCGTCTTTTGTTACTAAAATTGCGCCGTCTGCTCCAAGTGAAACTACTACAATTTCGGCACTTTTATTTTCGATTAGTTTTTTTGCAGCTTTTTCTACTTCGGGTAATTCCAATCGTTCAACACCAATTAATTTTGCTAATTCGCCAATGTTGGGTTTGATTAAATAAACACCAGTTTCTAAAACTTTTTGCAAAGCTTCGCCAGAAGTATCAACGATAACTTTTATGTTTGATTCCTTGGCTATTTTAGCTATTTTTTGATAAAAATTTGTTGGTAAACCTTCGTTCAGACTTCCGCTGATGACTAAATAATCAGTTTGTAAATCTTTTATGGTTTGTAGAATTTTATCTTTTTCATCTTCTGAAAATTCATTTCCTGGAAATCCGAATCTGTATTGTGCTTTAGAATTGTTTTCGAATGCTATGAAATTTTCTCTTGTCCAATTTTTGGTTTTAATTACTTTGCTTTCTAATTTTTCTTTGGTAATTAAATCTTCCAACATTTCTCCAGTTGAACCGCCAGAAGTAAAAATACAAGTGGATTTTTCGCCTAGTTTAGAAATAGCCTTTGATACATTTATTCCGCCACCTCCAGCATCATAACGTGGTTTTTCACAACGAATTTTTTGTTCGGCAATCAATCCGGTAAAATGAGTTGATTTGTCCAATGATGGATTTATGGTAAGGGTTACAATTCGTTGGTTTTTCATTTACTGTTTTTTAAAAAATATGCTTCTATAAAGGTATTAAAAAAGGTGAAACTTTCGCTTCACCTTTTGGTTATTATAATTTTCGTCTGTTATCGTCAGAGTTGGTGTCAATTAATTTATTGTATGGATCGACGCCTACTTCTGTCGGTTTTTCATTAACAATTAAAGTTACTTTATTATCAATTTTACTAATTTTTAGTTTCTTTAAGTAAAGTTCTTTGTCCGATTTTTTGCCTTTTATAGTTTGCTCATTAAAGATTCCAATTTCTACATAATCTGCTAAAGGATAAGACTCTAATTTGTTTTTTTCTCCTTTTTTAGTAAAAGACAATGTGTTTCCTTGTTTGTCTTTAAAAATTCTTTTTCCAGTTGCGTCGGCTTTATACTTAGACACTTGAAATTGAATATCGACTTGGTATTTACCATTTGGTAACTTCTTAGATGTTACGTCACTAATTCTGTTATCGTATAAGGTAATTGTTTCAAACATATCATTAATTACATATTTTAAAGAATCTGGCGTTGCCTTTTTCAATTCTTCAACCAACTCAATAGAATTAGTGTATGGCGCTTCTTGATAGGCAACTTTTTTAATGTATTCTTTCAAGGCGTTATTCATTTTTTTCTCTCCTATAAAATCGCTCAAAGCATATAACACCAATGAACCTTTGTTGTAATGAATGTATTGTTGGTTTTCATTAAGCATTAAAGGCTGTTCTTTTTTACCTTCAAAAGTTCTTCCTTGCAAATATTTATCCAAGGCATTTTTAAGAAATTTACGCATTTGAGATTTCCCATATGCATGCTCTAAAACTTTTAACGAACTATATTCAGAAAGGCTTTCAGAAAGTAAAGTTGCACCTTGAACATTGGCGCCAATTACTTGATGTGCCCACCATTGATGTGCCACTTCGTGTGATGTTACAGCAAACGGATAATCTACTGCGTTTTGATCTTCATCATCTACAGCAGCAATAAATCCGATGGCTTCTGAAAACGGAATTGTATTGGCAAATGATTGTGCAAAACCGCCACCAGTTCTAGGAAATTCAATAACTCGAACTTGCTTGTGTTGGTATGGACTGAAATTGGCTGTATAATAATCTAATGATTTTTTTACTCCAGAAATCATTCTGCCTACGTTATATTCGTGTCCTTTATGGTAATATATTTCTATAATTACATTTTTCCACTTGTCTTTTTTGACTTCATATTCACCCGAATTAAAGGCATAGAAATTTAGCATTTTTCTATCCATTTTGTAATGAAAATAGTTTCTACCGTCTTTTTTCCATTGCTTTATTAAATAGCCTGGTGCAATTGCAATTTGATCATCAGATGTGCTTACCGTTGTTTCAAATGTGATCCAATCGGCATCACTGCTTATGTAAGTGTTTCTTCTTGCAATACTGTCTGTTGGGTTTGCCATTCTATCTTTGGGTTTCAAACCATATTTTTCTCTAACATCATCGTCTTCCAACTCACTATTAGAGGAATATCCAATGGAAGGAAAAATTCCGTTATTGATGAATGTTCCGTTATAAATAACTGGCGAATTGTCATTGAAAAAATCATTAGGTTTGTTTTTTACAACAAAATCCATTTTAATAGAATCTCCAGGTTTTAGCGGTTGTTCCAATCGATAAATATCAAAATTATAAACTATATCTCTAGATACCAACTTGGTTTTAACCTTAAAAGTTACATCTGTTTTCTCGCCGTGATTGATGAAAATAGAATCAATTATTTCATTGCTTTTATTTTTAAGAATATAACTTCCGTTAGCAACAAAATTTCTCTCTTTTGGAAACAAATTCATGTCAATTTTTACATCTGTAATTCTGGGTTGTGTTTTGTTTTCATATTTTTTATATTTTTTCTCCCAGTTAACCGCTTCAAGTTCGGCTTCATTTCCAGATTTATTTTCATTAACAATATTGTCTTGATAATAAATGGCGCCACCAATTCCTAAAAAAGCAATCAACGAAAGTGTCATTGGAATTGCAACTGTTTTTTTTATTCTTGCAGAAGCATCTTTAAATCGAGATTTTGCAGATTGACCTAATCCGCGTGTCCAAAATAAAAGTGATAATGAAAAGAAAACCGATCCAAGAGCAAGCCAATAAAATTTGTACAAATAGTAAAATTTTAATCCGTGACCGTAGCCATTCATATCTGAATATTCAAAACCTGGATCGCTATTGAATTCATAGATTTGCTGTTCTACTCCCATTAAAGGAAGAAAATTCAACCCAATAGAAAGCAATAATAAAACAAAAAAACCAAGCAAATAATTCTTGAAAAGTGTTTGAATTAGAAATGCTAATAATGCCCAAATTACAAAATGAACTAATCGTATTGCATACAATTCATAGAGATAATGTCCTATTTCAAAATCGAAATACCCTTTATAAATTTGGAATAAAATACCCGAAATCATAATTACAGACAACAGCACTATTTGCATTTTTACAACCGCCAAAAATTTAGACAGTAATAAAACCCAGTTTGGCGTTGGTGTAACATCGATTAAATGATTCATGCGTGATGTTGCACCGCGATGAATTAAAATTCCCGAAAACAAAAAGGTCAAAATATTGATGAACAACCCAAAAGTACTTCCTGGAATTTCTAGCATTTGCCATGTTACTGGATACGTTTCTGTCCCGAAAAAAGCTCCTGCTGATAATGCTGATATCAAAATAAATAACATTCCTACGATAACAATACTTATAAAAACCCAGTTTTTTACAATAAATTTAAAATCGATAGTAGATAAACTCCATGCTGTTTTTAAATTTTGTTTTGTAGAGAAATCAAATCCAACCTCTGGAAGATTAATTTTAGTAATTCCGCCAAAGTTGTTTTTGGTAATTCGTTCTTCATTTTTACTTTTACCAAAGGACAATGCCGTTTGTGTAAAAGAAAAATACCGGTACATAACTACTAAAATTAAAGTTGAAATACTCAACCAAATGAGACGATTGTATAAAACAACTCCGGTAAAAGGCAATAGGTTTTCGTTTTTTTCATAAACTGTCCAATACTTTGTATAATAACTCAAGGCATCCGATCCGAAAGGTTCAAAAAGAGCTACAACATAACGATTATCTGCTTCTTTAGTGAAACTACTAATCATACTTTGAATGAATAAAAGTAGAATAACAGTAATAAAACCTACAGAAATATTTCTAGTGATAGTTACTACAGAAAAGACAATTACACCATAGAAAAATAAGTTGGGAATTATGAAGATTAAATAACTTTGAATGTAAGCCATAATCCTTTGTGGACCTAATAAATCTGGATTCACAAAAGGCAAAAATGAAGCTAGAAAAGCACCTAATCCAACAAATAATGTGATGATTATTACAACAGTTAAAGAACTTAAAAACTTACTCATTAAATAATCCCATTTGGAAAACGGATAGGAAAATAAAATAGAGTGCATGTTGTATTTAAAATCTCTGTAAACTGATGCGCCAACAATGGATGGCAATAAGAAATAGATAAATACCGATAATCCGTTGAGCATTCCATTAAGTGCAATTGGAGAATTTGCTACAGCATTGGAAGATGTTGTGGTTTTAAAACTATCAAAAATCCCTAAACTACTTCCCATCATTAGCATGGAAAGCCCAAAGAAAATTGCGATGTATATATAAAAAGCTGGGTTTTTGAACCATCTTTTTAATTCAAATAAAAATATAGTTGAAAACATATTATTGATCGTTTTTAAGTGCAACAAAATAAACATCTTCTAACTGCGGCTGCGCTAAGACAAAACTTTCATTGGGTTGTTCTTTACTGTAAACCCTAACATTTAAGGTATTATCTTGGTTATAATTAGAAGAAATTATGTTGAATTCTTTTTCGTTTTGTTCTAGCAAATCTCTATCAATAATTTTAGTCCATATTTGACCAATAAGTGTGTCGGTTGCCGCTTTTGGTGTGCTTTGATTAAGAATTTTTCCACCATTTAAAATTGCCATTTCGTTGCATAATTCTTTCACATCATCAACAATATGAGTTGAAAAAATGACCGTATGATTGGTTCCTATTTCACGCAGCACATTTAGGAAACGATGTCTCTCTGCTGGATCTAAACCTGCAGTTGGTTCGTCAACAATAATTAATTTTGGATTATTTAAAAGCAATTGTGCAATTCCAAATCGTTGTTTCATTCCGCCAGAATAACCATTTACGTTTTTCATTCTAACGTCATATAGATTGGTCACTTCAAGAACTTGTTTTACAATTGCATTTCTGTCTTTTTTAGATGAAATGCCTTTTAATCTAGCAAAATAATCCAATAGATTTTCTGCCGACATGTTAGGGTAAACTCCAAATTCCTGAGGTAAATAACCCAAAACTTTTCTCAAATCCATTTGATTTTCAAGAACATTAATTCCATCAAATTCTATTGATCCCGAATCTGGTTTTTGTAATGTTGCAATAGTTCGCATTAAACTAGATTTACCAGCGCCATTTGGTCCAAGCAGTCCAAACATACCAGAGCCAATTTCAAGGTTTAAATTGTCTAATGCTTTTACGCCATTGCCATAAGTTTTACTTAGGTTATTTATTTTTAGCTTCATAATTTATTGGTTTAGTTATGTCTATTGGTGTCTTTTTTTAAAGTTTGTTACAATTTATTTTTAAAAGTAATGAAAAGAAATTCCAATTAAATTAATAAAACTATAAAAAAGTAAAAATTTGAGAAATCCCTTTACTTGATTGTGTCTTTGTGTCAAACGAAAAACCTTCGTACCTTTGTAACATGATAGAAGATAAAAATCCGCAACGAACTTCACTTTCGCAACTTGGCGAATTTGGATTGATTGAACATTTGACGAAAAATTTTGATGTAAAAAATGCCTCAACTATAAAAAGTATTGGTGACGATGCTGCTGTTTTAGATTTTAAAGATAAAAAAGTAGTAGTTTCTACCGATTTATTGATTGAAGGCGTACATTTTGATTTGGCTTATATGCCGTTGCGTCATCTGGGTTACAAAGCGGTTGTTGTAAATGTTTCGGATATTTGTGCGATGAATGCTAAAGCAACTCAAATTACGGTTTCGGTTGCAGTTTCTAATCGTTTTCCGTTGGAAGCTTTGGAAGAATTATTTGACGGAATTACATTGGCCTCTAAATTTTACAATGTTGATGTTATTGGTGGCGATACAACTTCATCACAAAAAGGTTTGATTATTTCAATCACGGCAATTGGTGAAGCAAATGAAGATGAAATTGTGTACAGAAGTGGTGCAAAAGAAGGTGATTTATTAGTTGTTTCTGGCGATTTAGGTTCGGCATATATGGGATTGCAGGTTTTGGAACGTGAGAAACAAGTGTTTCAGGTAAATCCAAACAATCAACCCGATTTGGATGCTTATACTTATTTAATAGAAAGACAATTGCGTCCAGAAGCACGACATGATATTAAAGATTTATTCGAAAAATTGGAATTAAAACCAACTTCAATGATTGATATTTCGGATGGTTTATCATCTGAAATTATTCATATTTGTAAGCAAAGTAAAGTGGGCTGTAATTTATATGAAGAGAAAATTCCGGTTGATCCACAGTTTATAAATGTATGTGAAGAATTTAATATTGATTCAACAACAGTTGCTATAAATGGAGGTGAAGATTACGAATTATTGTTTACGATTGCCATGGAAGATTTTGATAAAATAAAAGCCAATCCAAATTTCACTGTTATCGGACATATCGTTCAAGAAAGTGAAGGAACACATTTAATAACTAGAGCAAACACCAAAATTCCTTTAAAAGCACGCGGTTGGAACGCCTTGGAAGAATAAAATATAAATAGTTAATGTCCCGAAAAACAGTTGGTGGATTTTATTAAATATGTTTTAATATTTTACCGTTAATCAAACGAGGAAAAAGCTTTGGTGGATACCAATATGAATAATGTATTAGGGTAAAATAGGCAGTTCAATTGGATTGCCTTTTTTTTGTTCGTAAAGCAAACACAGTTCATTTGATTAAGTTTATTCTATTTTTGGTTGTCCAATTCTCAATCAATATCTAAATGTTTTTTAAATGATTAAAGAATATTTCAATTTCATTTTTAGTAATGTTTTCGTTTTTCATGCTTATTTGGAAAAGGACTTTTTACAATTTAAAACTTCCAAGAAACTTATTCAAGTTACAATTTATGCCTATATCTTGGTTAATTGTTTTTATCAGTGCTATAATTTTGTGATTATCAAACCGATTTTTAATTTTTTTAATCCAAGTTAGTTTATCAGTTTATTTTGGAATTTTAAAAAAAATTTCAAGACGATATTTCTCAACTATAGTTTAGTAATGTGTTTTAGTAATCGAGTCAGTCTTAGTAAGTATATTTGACCAATGGATATGATGTATTATTGTTTTTTATAAGTACACTTTTTGTGTATCGCTATTTCAGGATAAGAAATTATAACCAAAAAAACCGTTCAGTTATGAACGGTTTTTTTTAAATCTAAAATAAATTTTAGCTTATGCTTCAAAAGGAACAATAGAAACAAACGATTTATCGTTAGCTTTCTTTTGAAATTTCACAACGCCATCGACTCTTGCATGTAAAGTATGATCTTTACCCATGTAAACGTTTTCGCCTGGATTGTGTTTAGAACCTCTTTGTCTTATGATAATGTTTCCAGCAATTGCAGCTTGACCACCATATATCTTAACGCCTAAACGTTTAGAATGTGATTCTCTACCATTCTTCGAACTACCGACACCTTTCTTGTGAGCCATGATGTTATAGGTTTTATAGGTTAATAATTAATTAAACAGCTTTACCACCGTTTAATTCATCTTGTAATTTTTTTAATTCATCCATTTTGCCATCAGCAGCTAGTTGAGCTTGTTGAGCCCAAGTAGTTGGATCTAAATGTTGTACTTTATTAGTTGATGCGTCTAAAATTTCTTTTACAGAATCAGCAGATGCAGCAGCAAGTTTTGCAAATGTGTCAATTCCTGCAGCAACTAATGCTTCAGCAGCTTTTGGACCAATTCCTTCAATAATTACTAGATCATCACCTTTTTTAGATGCTTTTGGAGCTTTTGGAGCTTTTTCTTCAACTGCTTCTACAAGTTTTTCAGCTTTTGGAGCTGCTTCTTTTTTAGGAGCTGGAGTAGCTTTTTTTCCACCAGTAGCACTAATTCCTTCAATAAGAATTTGTGTTAAATACTGACGGTGACCGTTTCTCTTTTTGTAACCTTTTCTTCTTTTCTTTTTGAAGATAATTACTTTATCACCTTTTAAGTGTTGTAACACTTTTGCTTCTACTGAAGCACCTTCTATAGCTGGGGCGCCTAAAGTAATGTTACCATTATCGTCTAATAAAAGAACTTTGTCAAAAGAAACTTTTGAACCTTCTTCATTAGCCAAACGGTGAACATAAACCTTTAAGTCTTTGCTTACTTTAAATTGTTGCCCTGCTATCTCTACGATTGCGTACATAACAAATTGTTTAGTTAATTTTTTTAAGGTTGCAAATATACAAATAAATATTTCTCTTGCAACGCAATTTCAAAAAAGTTTTTAGTTAAAAATCAGGAGGTTATACATTTTATAATATTGCGTTAATTACTTTAATTTTAATTAATAAAAAAATCTACTTTTGTGTAACAGAATTTGTACTTCTTATACTAATTCTACTATCAACTAAAATTTATAGTTTTAATATGAAAAAATCTTTAATCGCTTTAAGTTCAATGCTTATGCTAGGAGGAACAGCTCATGCCCAAAAGGTTGCTTTTGAGGAATATGATTTAGCCAATGGAATGCACGTTATTTTACACAATGATCCAACTGCGCCTGTAGTTATAACTTCGGTTATGTATCATGTAGGTTCAAAAGATGAGAATCCAGAAAGAACAGGGTTTGCTCACTTTTTTGAACATTTGTTATTTGAAGGTACCGAAAACATTAAACGCGGCGAATGGTTTAAAATTGTAACTGGTAATGGCGGAACTAACAACGCTAACACATCTGACGATAGAACTTATTATTTTGAAGTTTTCCCATCTAATAATCTAGAATTGGGTTTGTGGATGGAATCAGAAAGATTGATGCATCCAGTTATTAATCAAATTGGTGTTGATACACAAAATGAAGTGGTAAAAGAAGAAAAAAGACTTAGAGTAGATAATTCGCCTTATGGAAGTTGGATTGCTCAAGTTAAAAAGAATTTATTTGTAAAGCATCCATACCGTTGGGCTACTATTGGTTCTATGGAGCATCTTGATGCTGCAACTTTACAAGAGTTTCAAGCATTTAATAAAAAATTCTATTCTCCTAACAATTCTGTTTTGGTTGTTGCGGGTCAATTAGATATTGCACAAACTAAAGCTTGGATTGAAAAATATTTTGCTCCTATTCCAAGAGGTGTAGAAGTTGTAAAACAAACTTTTGTTGAAGAACCAATTACTCAACAATTGAGCGCAAGATATGAAGATCCAAATATTCAAAAACCAATGGTTGTTGCTGCCTATAGAACTCCTTCAATGAAAACTCGTGACGCTAGAGTGTTGGATATGATTTCTACTTATTTAAGCGATGGTAAAAGCTCAAGATTGTATAAAAAAATTGTTGACGAAAAGAAAATGGCGCTTCAGTTAAGTTCGTTCAATTACAGCCAGGAAGATTATAGTTCTTACATGATTATTGGAATTCCTCAAGGTGATTTTACATCGGCAGATTTAATTAAAGAAGCGGATCTAGAAATTGTAAAATTGCAAACAGAATTAATATCAGAAAATGATTTGCAAAAATTGAAAAATAAATATGAAAACAACTCTGTTAACGGAAATTCAAGCGTTGAAGGAATTGCAGAAAACTTGGCATCCTACTACCTATTGTATGGCGATGTAAATTTAATCAATACTGAAATTGAAATTTATCGTTCTATAACTCGTGAAGAAATTAGAGATATTGCTAAAAAATATTTAAATCCAAACCAACGATTGATTTTAGATTATGTTCCTGCTAAGGACAAGGCTGATTCTAACAACGGTGAACAAGCGAAGCAAAATAAATAAACTAAAACGAAAATGAGAAAATCAATAATTATATTATCAAGCTTGTTTTTAACAATAACTATGCAAGCACAAGACAGACCACAGCCAAAACCAGGACCAGCTCCAACTATAAACATTAAAAAACCAGTTTCATTTGTATTACCAAATGGGTTAAAGGTATTGGTTGTTGAAGACCATAAGTTACCTCGAGTTTCCTTCAACCTTTCTATAGATAATGCGCCCTATGCAGAAGGTGACAAAAAAGGAGTAGACAATTTAACAAGTAGTTTAATTGGTAACGGATCTCAAAAAATAACAAAAGATGCTTTCAATGAAGAAGTAGATTTTCTTGGTGCTGACATAAATTTTAGTGCAGACGGCGCTTTTGCAAGTGGATTATCCAAGTATTCTAAAAGAATTTTAGAGTTAATGGCAGAAGGTGCATTAAGTCCTAATTTTACTCAAGAAGAATTTGATAAAGAAAAAGAAAAACTTATTGAAGGATTAAAAACACAAGAAAAAAGTGTTCCTGCCGTGGCCGGAAGAGTTGAAAATGTTCTTGTGTATGGTAAAAATCATCCGTCTGGAGAATATTTAACAGAAGCAACTATTAATGCTGTTTCTCTAGCAGATGTAAAAGCAAATTATGCCACTTACTTCGTTCCAGAACGCGCGTACTTAGTTGTAATTGGTGATGTAAAAGTAAAAGAAGCAAAAAAAGCTGTTGAAAAACTTTTTGGATCTTGGGTTAAAGCCAAAGCGCCACAATTAACTTATTCTGCACCTAGCAATGTTCAGTACACACAAATTAACTTTGTGGATATGCCTAATGCAGTTCAATCTGAAATATCATTGGTTAACACAGTAAGTTTAAAATTATCAGATTCAGACTTTTTCCCAGTTATTGTTGCCAATCAAGTTCTTGGTGGTGACTTTAATAGTTATTTAAATATGAATTTGCGTGAAGCTCATGGATGGACTTATGGTGCACGATCTAGTGTGGGTTCAAGTAAATATTCTGTAAGTAAATTCAAAGCCAATTCTCAAGTAAGAAATATGGTTACTGATAGTGCAGTTGTAGAATTTCTTAAAGAAATTAAAAGAATTAGAACAGAAAAGGTAAGCGAAGAAACACTTAATAACGTAAAAGCTGGTTATGTTGGACGATTTGTAATGCAGGTAGAAAAACCTCAAACTATCGCTCGATATGCCTTAAATATTGAAACAGAAGGATTGCCAGCAGATTTTTACGAAAATTATATCAAAAACATTCAAGCGGTTTCTGTTGACGATGTTATGAGAGTAATGAATAAATATGTACTTGAAGATAATTTAAGAATTATAATTACCGGTAAAGGGACAGATGTTATTCCTGGTTTGGAAAAATTAAAAATTCCGATGTTTTATTTTGATAAATTCGGAAATCCTACCGAGAAACCTAAAATGAAAAAAGCTGCTCCAGCTGGAATTACAGTTAAAACAGTTTTAGACAATTACATTAAAGCAATTGGTGGAGAAAAAGCAGTCTTAGGCGTGAAAACAATTTTTGCAACAGGAACAGGATCTATTCCTCAAGCGCCAGCTCCTTTAAAATATACATCTAAAAAAGATGTAAAAGGAAAATCTCTTTTCTCAATAGAAATGGAAGGAATGGGAGAATTGTCTAAACAAATTATCAACGATAAAGGTGGTTATGCTGTAAATCAAGGACAAAGAAAAGATTTAACTCCAGAGGAATATGCCGAGAAAAAAACAACAGCTACAACTTTTGACGAAATTGGTTTGTTGAAGAAAACAGATTTAGTTCTTGACGGAATTGAACCTATCAATGGTAATGATGCTTATGCTGTAGTAAATGGTAAAACAACACTTTACTATGATGTTAAATCTGGTTTGAAAGTTTTAGAATCTAAACTTGTTGAAAAAGGTGATAAAAAGATGACTGTAACAACTAGCTTTCTAGATTATAGAGATGTGAAAGGTGTAAAAATAGCCTACGAAATAATCATCAATCAAGGAATCGAATTAGATTTTAAAATGACTGATGTAAAAATAAACGAAGGTGTTACTGATGCAGATTTTCAATAATCTCAATTAAATTAAAAAAGACCGTTTCAAATAATTTTGAAACGGTCTTTTTTGTTTATAATGTTCAATAAGTTAAAATAAGTCGCTATGAGTTCCAGTTCTTACAAGTGTGATTTCTTTAGAAGCTTCATCAAGTAACCAAATTAATAGCCAGTCAGGTTTTATGTGACATTCCCAATGTTTTGAGTAATTTCCACTCAATATATGAGACTTGTATTTTAGTGGCAAATTGCCTTTGCTTTCCAATATTTCAATTACTGATTTGAGTTCCGAAAAATTATAGTTTCTTTTTTTACAGAGTTTAATGTCTTTGTTAAACCTTGTTGTAAAAATTAAATTATACATTAGATGTCTAATTTATTGAATAAATCTTTAGAGTTTTTGGCCTTAGTGGTTCCTATTTTGTTTTCAGCATCATACATTGCTTTAACAGTTTCAAAGTTAGGAATATCGCATATCTCAACTCCTTTGTTTTCTGAAGTGAATATATTAATCAAAGAGAGTAATGTTTTACCTGCTTTGGTGCGTTCGTTTATCTTTAATGCAATGTTTGTCATGATGTTGATTATAAAAAACAAAATTACAAAAAACCATTTAAAGTAATACACTATTTGTATTTTATCATTTATAGATTTTTTTATTGTAGAATTTATGCAATATGACTTATTTTTTATTAGCCAAATAAACACCAACCAAAATAATAAACGCTCCAAAAAACTGAAACAGTGTCAACATTTCATTATCTAATAATCCCCAAAAGAAAGCCACAATAGGAATTAAATAAGTTACTGAAGAAGCAAAAACTGGTGATGACATTTGGATAAGTTTAAAGAAAATAATATTGGCAACTCCTGTTCCAGCAATTCCAAGAATTAGAATAAAAAGCATCGAATGTTGGGTTTCTTGCAAAGGAGCAATTTCAATAAAATTAGTAGAAAATAAAATCACTAAAGCCGGAATTAACATGACAGTAAAATTTCCAGTTGTTATGCTCAAAGGTTTCACATCGGATAAATATTTCTTAATTAAATTGACATTTAGTGCATAACAAACAGATGCAATAATTACCAAAACAGCATAGGTATAGTTCTCGCTCGATTCTTGTTTTCCGTTAAAAATTAGTATTCCAGTTCCAATTAAACCAATGAGTACTCCTATAAATTGACTTCGTTTAAAACCCATTCCAAAAGCCAAAATCCCTATCAATAAAGTGTTTAAAGGCGTAAGCGAATTTAATATAGAACATACAGAGCTACTTACTTTAGTCTCGGCAATAGCAAACAAAAATGCCGGAATAAAAGTGCCAAACAAAGCTGTTATAGCAATATACTTCCATTGAAATTGTTTTATTTCGGTTAGACTTTTAAATCCGATGATTAGTAAAAATAAAGAAGTAAAAATAATTCGCAAGGCTCCCAATTGATATGGCGATAATCCAACCAATCCTTTTTTAATTAAAATAAAGGAACTACCCCAAATTAAAGCAAGTACAAGTAAATAAGTCCATTTAAGTTGTTTGGTTGGCATAATATTTTTTTTAGCTCAACAAATTTGACATAATTTTATGAATTGTCAAATAAAAAATAGTGTAATTTTGTAAAGTATTTAAAACACATACACAATTAAAATTCAATAGTATGAAATTTTCAAAGTCAATAATTGGTTTAGCATTAGCTTCAATGTTTTTTATAGGATGTAAGGAAAGTGGTAGCAAACCTGCCGATGCAACTACAGAAACTACAACCAAAAAAGAAATTGCTGTTGCGACAAAACCAGAAACAGCTTCTTTCAAAATTGAAGGAATGACTTGTGCAATGGGTTGTGCAAAAACTATTGAAGAGAAACTTGCCGATATGGACGGAGTTCAAAATGCTAAAGTAGATTTTGAAGCAAAAACAGCTACCGTAAATTTTGATTTAGATAAATTAAAATCAGACGATTTAGTAAAAGCAGTAGAAACAACTGGTGATGGGAAAACCTATAAAGTATCTGATGTGAAACTTGGCAATAAAGCTTAATTATATAATTCAAACAACAAAAAAGGAACTCATTGAGTTCCTTTTTTTATTTCCATTTTTTATTTCCATTTTAATGTTTCCATCAACGTCTGCATATCGTTTTTAATGTAATCTGCGGCTGGCATAATCGAATCGAAATTGGGCTTTGCATAGAAATATACCGAACCTGTAATAAAATGTTTAACGCTATCTGTTGCGTAAAATTGCGAGTTTGTAGCCGCATTTCCATCTACTTGATAAAACATTCCGAACACTTTTTTATCTTTGTTTAAATAAGGTTGTTCTAGAATATCGTCTGCTTTTATAACGTGTTCGTATGTTAATTTTTGAGCATCACGAAGCAATTTATCAATATCACCATTTACGGTTTTATAAGTCAAATAAATTGTTGCCTTCATCTTAGGATAGGTAATTGTAAAACCACAATCTTTATTTTCTTTTATAATCGCTTCAGAATTTATGTTGAAGGTAAAAGGACAGTGATTTTCGAACGCAGCATATTCCGCCACAGGATAATCCAATCGCAATTGACTTGTTGGTTTAGGTAAAACATCGTCTTTACAACTCGTTAATAGCAATCCGCTAAAAACCAATGTTAATCCCAGTATGTAGTTTAAATTTTTAAGCATCAATCGTTACTTTTATTTGTTTAACTCTTTTTTTGTCAACTACTTCTGTGGTAAATAAGCAGTTTTCAAATTGTATTTTTTGTCCTTTTTTCGGAAAATTACCTAGAATTTCTAGAATAAATCCGGCTAAGGTTTCGGCTTCACCTTTTCTAATTTCAAATAGACTTTCGTCAACATCAATAATTCTGTAAAAATCCTTCAAATTTATTTTGCCTTCAAACAGAAAATTTTTATCGTCTATTTGCGAATAATTTATATTTTCATCGTCAAATTCATCACTAATATCACCAACAATTTCTTCAATTACATCTTCAAGCGATACAATTCCCGAAGTGCCACCATACTCATCAACCACAATTGCCAAGTGACTTTTCATGCTTTGAAAATCTTTAAGCAAATCGTCTAACTTCTTGTTTTCTGGCACAAAGAATGGTTCGCGAAGCAAGGTTTTCCAGTCAAATTCTTTCTTGTTTATGTGCGGAATCAAATCTTTAATAAACAGAACGCCTTCTATGTGGTCTATATTGTCTTTGTAAACCGGAATTCGTGAATATCCTTTTTCAACAATCTTCGGAAAAATTTCGGCAAATGTTTCTTCAATATCCAAAGCAAACAAATCAATTCTTGGACTCATAACTTGTCTCGTATCGGTATTTCCAAAAGAAACGATGCCTTCTAGTAGTTTTTGTTCTTCCTTAGAAGTGTCATCTGTTGAGGTCAATTCTAATGCTTGCGATAGTTGGTCTACAGAGAAATTTGTTTTTTGTTTGCCTAGTTTTTCTTGTATATAAATTGTCAATGCACGCATCGGAATGCTTATCGGCGAAAGCAATTTGTTTAATATCGATAAAGGGAATACTATAAAAGAAGCAAATTTTATATTGTTTCTACTGGCATAAACTTTTGGCAAAACTTCTCCAAAAAGTAAAATTAAGAAAGTAACCAAAATTACCTCTACAGAAAATTTTAAGATGGGCGATTCAATAGTCGAAAAAACTTCGTCCAATGAAAACGAAAATAGAATAACAATTGATATGTGCAAAAAGTTGTTTGCTACTAAAATTGTTGCTAAAAGTTTCTTTGGTTTAGATAGCAAATCGTTAATTGCCGATGCTTTTGATGCATTTTTTTGTGCTAAATCGGATAGGTCTTTTGAAGTCAAAGAAAAAAGCGCTACTTCAGATGCTGCTACCATAGAACAACAAAAAAGCAACACTATAATTCCAATTATACCAAAAAGCAAATTGGTGTCAATAATCGATAATAATTTAAAACTGGGCTCTGGGTCCAAATTCAATAAAATTAGTTAAACAAAATTAATACGGCAAATCGTTTTCGATAGGTGTATTTGGCGTGTCAAAGTTAGTGTTTTTTGGTTCCGAAGAAATTTGTTTATTTCCTTCAGTATCTTTTTTAACAGTAAGAAAAGTAAATTCAGTAACTTGAATTTCTGTTGTATATTTAGTAGATCCATCTTCGGCTTGCCATTGGCGCGATTTTATTCTACCTTCAATATATATTTTGTCGCCTTTAGTTAAATATTTTTCGCATATTTCGGCAGCTTTATTTCTTACTACAAGGTTATGCCACTCTGTTGAAGTGATTTTTTCGTTGGTTGTTTTGTTAATGTAAACCTCGTTGGTAGCCAGTGGAAAACGTCCAATGCAGTTGCCACCTTCAAAATAGTGCATTTTTATATCGTCACCAAGATGACCAATTAACATAACTTTATTCAATGTTCCATTCATAGTTCAACAATTTGAGAATATCAAAATTACAAATTAAATAGAATACTTTTCAATAAAATTATAAATTACTATCGGAAAAGGATAATTTTTCAATAAATCTAGCTCAATTCCGTCAACAATTTTATCTGAAACCATAATTTTATAAAAATTAATATGCAATTTTTGATGTGATAGTTTGTGAATTATCTGTTGGTTATTATAAGGTGAAACGGACTCAATTTTTAAATCTGAAAAACTAGTTTTAACAGCTTCTGTAATTGTTTCAAATCCTACTTCTTCGTTGGTCTCAATTACAGGAAATTCATATAAATTTTGCCAAATTCCTTTCTCGGTTCTTTTGTTTATTATCGTATTATTTTCTTTATCTAGAAAAACCAAATAATTAAAATACCTATTGGTGACTTTCGTTTTCTTTAATTTTACAGGAAGTTTATCTACTTTTTTCTTTTGTAAAGCCGCACAACTACTAGAAAAAATACAAATTCCACAATTCGGATTTTTAGGAACACATTGCAAAGCACCAAATTCCATAATTGCCTGATTAAACAACGCCGGATTATCGACAGAAATTAACTCTTTGGCCAAAGCAGTAAATTCTTTTCTTGCCGAACTTGAAGCAATATCGGTTTCTATATCAAAATAGCGCGCCAAAACTCTATATACATTGCCATCAACTACAGGGACAACTTCGTTAAAAGCGAACGATGCAATTGCGGCGGCAGTATATTCGCCAATTCCTTTCAGTTTTAGTAACCCACTATAGTTGTCTGGAAAATTTCCGTTGTAGTTAGATACTATAATTTGTGCCGTTTTATGCATGTTTCTAGCACGAGAATAATAGCCCAATCCTTGCCAAAGTTTTAAAACCTGCTCTTCATTGGCTTTCGCCAAATCAAAAACCGTTGGAAAAGCTTCAGTAAAAGCTATAAAGTAAGGCAATCCTTGGGCAACACGAGTTTGCTGCAACATAATTTCTGAAAGCCATATAGGATAGGCATTTGTGGTATTTCGCCAAGGCAAATCGCGCTTGTTTTGTAAATACCATTGCAATAATGAGTTAGAAAAATTCATAATTAATTTTAGATTAACAAAAGTAAATCTTTATGTGATTAAATTTTAATCAATTATCCTTGAAATATTGTTTTTTTAATTCCTATATTTGCACTCTCAAAAAAATACACATAATTATTAAATACGAAAGAAAATGACGAAAGCAGATATCGTAGCAAAAATTTCAGAAAAATTAGGTCTTGAAAAAGGAGATGTTCAATCGACAGTTGAAGCATTAATGGAAGAGGTAAAGGCTTCATTAGAAGGTGGAGATAACGTTTACTTAAGAGGTTTCGGTAGTTTTATTATCAAAACTAGAGCTGAAAAAACTGGTAGAAACATTTCAAAAAATACTACAATTAAAATTCCTGCACACAATATTCCAGCATTTAAACCTGCTAAAATATTTGTAGAAGGAGTAAAAACTAAAACTGAAGTAGCAGTTTAAAAAAAACTTATTTATTAATCACAAAAACATCAACCTATGCCAAGCGGTAAAAAAAGAAAAAGACATAAGGTAGCTACGCACAAACGCAAGAAAAGAGCGAGAGCTAACCGTCACAAAAAGAAAAAGTAGTTTTAAACTACTTTTTTCTTTTTAAAAGTTCATTGAAATTAGATTTCAAACAAAGTGATTTTTATTTAAAACTCAATTTTATTGATTTTAACAAACTAGGTTTGAAATCAACTGGGTAATTCCTGTAAAAAATTATTGTTTAATCCATCCATTCTGTAGGTTAGAA
>NZ_JAYWFT010000002.1:0-60965 GCF_043778725.1 Flavobacterium sp.
AAAGTTATTCTAAAATTAAGCAGATTTTAAACGAAAAATGCTATTTTTGATACTAACTAAATAACTAACGATGTTGCGTTAGATACTTGAATCCGCCTATAATTTGTGTTTGGTGTTGTCAATACATTTTTGAAAAGCCTCCAAGTGAACACCGCCTTTGTAAAGTTGTTTTCCTATGCGAGCATGAATGGCAATATTTTTAATTGGATACCTATCTAAAATTGGTAAAACCTGAAGAATTTCATCTGTAGTATCATAACCCAATCGCATTTTCATGGAAACGATGATGTCCGATTCGGAATGTACTTTGTCAAGAATGGTATTTATTTTTTCAGAATTACTTATCAATCCAGAACCCATTCCGCATTTGGTAACCATTGGATAGGGACAACCTAAATTCCAATTTAATTCCTTGTAGCCCAATTCTTGAACATATTTTGAAACAAATAAAAATTCATCCGCATCGTTAGTTATTACTTGTGGAATTACTTCTAAAGTATTATTATTTTCAGGAAGCAAATCGCGTTCGTAAGATGACTTAATTACAAGTTTTCCGTTCAAGCGAATGTATGGCGAATAGAAAGTGTCAATGCCACCAAAATATTTGTTTTGGGCATTTCTAAATCTAAAGTCTGTAAATCCTTGTAAAGGTGAAGATAATAAAGTAAAACTCATGAAATTTAATAGTAAAAACCCATGTTAAATAGTGGTTAACTTCTTCAATTCGCTAATTGTCTTTGTTGGATTTTCGGCTTTAAAAACAAAATTTCCAGCTACTAAAACATCGGCGCCAGCTTCAACCAATTGAACTGCGTTTTTACTTGTAACGCCACCATCAATTTCGATAATAGTTGCGGCATTGTTTCTAGTGATGATTTCTTTTAATTGTCTTACTTTTTTATACGTATTTTCAATAAAAGATTGTCCGCCAAAACCAGGATTGACACTCATGATACAAACCATATCGATATCTTTAATCACATCCTCCAACAAACTAACATTTGTATGTGGGTTTAAAGCAACTCCAGCTTTCATTCCTTCGGCTTTGATAGCTTGTAAAGTTCTGTGTAAATGGGTGCAAGCTTCGTAGTGAACGGTCAAAATATTAGAACCTAAATCGGCAAAAGTCTTGATGTATCTGTCTGGATCTACAATCATCAAATGAACATCAATTGTTTTTTTTGCATGTTTAGAAATAGCTTCCAAAACTGGCATTCCAAAAGAAATATTTGGAACAAAAACACCATCCATTATATCAATATGAAACCAATCGGCTTCACTATTGTTAATCATTTCAATGTCGCGTTGTAGATTTGCAAAGTCAGCAGCTAAAACTGATGGTGCAATTAGTGTGTTTTTCATTTATGCTGAATTTATTTCAGCATCTTTAAATGCTGAGATTAGTTATGTTGTTTATGCTGAATTCATTTCAGCATCTGTTGTAATTGCAAAGGTAGATTATATTTAAAGAATCTGAAATGAGTTCAGATTAAAAAACAAAACTCCGGAAACTCGAGTGAAGCGAACAGACTGGAGTTTTGTTTGCCATGCAAAAAACAAAACTCCGGTAATCAGCCGGAGTTTCAATCATCAATCAAAAAACGAACAGTTAATCAGACTGTTGTTTGCTATAAAAAAGTTTCAGGTTTAGAGTTTCAAGTTCTTTTAGAGTGAGCTGAAACTTTAAACCTGTAACCTTAAAAGAATATTATCCTAAGTACGTTTTCAAGATTTTACTTCTTGAAGTATGTTTTAATCTTCGAATTGCTTTTTCTTTAATTTGACGAACACGCTCACGAGTTAAATCAAATGTTTCTCCAATTTCTTCTAAAGTCATTGGATGTTGGTCGCCCAAACCGAAATACAAACGAACTACGTCTGCTTCTCTTGGTGTTAAGGTTTCTAACGAACGTTCAATTTCTGTACGTAATGATTCGTGAATTAATTCTCTATCAGGATTTGGAGAT
The DNA here is from genome assembly GCF_043778725.1 of Flavobacterium sp. Taxonomy (GTDB): domain Bacteria; phylum Bacteroidota; class Bacteroidia; order Flavobacteriales; family Flavobacteriaceae; genus Flavobacterium. Next base: position 1,968 of record NZ_JAYWFT010000002.1, read on the forward strand.
TCACCAGAACGTAAAACGTCGTATAGGTTAGAATCTTCTCCTTCTACAAGAGGCGCATCCATTGATAAGTGACGACCAGAGTTTTTCATTGACTCTTTTACATCATTTACAGTCATGTCTAGTTCTTTTGCAATTTCTTCAGCAGAAGGTGGTCTTTCATTAGATTGCTCTAATAAAGCGTACATTTTGTTGATTTTATTGATAGAACCAATTTTATTTAATGGCAAACGAACAATACGAGATTGTTCTGCCAAAGCTTGAAGAATCGATTGACGAATCCACCAAACGGCATACGAAATGAATTTAAATCCACGAGTTTCATCAAATCGTTGTGCTGCTTTAATTAAACCAAGATTTCCTTCGTTAATTAAATCTGGAAGTGTAAGTCCTTGATTTTGATATTGTTTAGCAACAGAAACCACGAAACGTAAATTAGCTTTTGTCAATTTCTCTAGAGCTTTTTGATCTCCAGCTTTAATCTTTTGAGCCAATTCTACTTCTTCGTCGGCAGTAATCAAATCAACTTTTCCTATTTCTTGTAGGTATTTGTCTAAGGAAGCAGTTTCACGATTGGTTACCTGCTTGGTGATTTTAAGCTGTCTCATTATTTTTTTTCCTTTACTTTAAAGTGTTCAGATTATTATACGTAATGAGTTGCAAAAAAGTTACAAAAAAGGATTTTTATTTTAAAACAATACATCAACTTGATTATTTAAACGTTCCAAATAATAATCTATTTTGCGAATGGCTTTATTGAAAAATAGATTTCTGTCTTTAATTCCCGATTGGTTTAATGGTTTCGAATTGATGATTTGTTGATTGAAAAATTGATGTACGTTTTGACAGCTTTCTGTATTATCTGTAATAAAATAACCCAATAAGGTATAAGGAATAAACATAGTTAATTTTTTATCAGTTTCAATTAACATATTGTTGTTTAGTAATATAAGTTCATTGTAATAGATAAAATAATTGGCTTTATTTGATTTTTCATTAATTAGATTAAGGATTCTTTTTAAATCTTGATATAAAGCAGTTGCACTTTTATAAGTCAATAGACCTGCTTCGTAAAAGTATAAAATCTGCTGTAAACTGCTGTTTATTGTGGTATCGTTCCAAACTTCTTTAACGGTTACTTTTTCATAAATTTTTTTCAATTTTTGCGTATGCTCCATAAACGATTCGTCAATAACAAAATTTTCAAAAGCTGTAGTTTCTTGTTTTGGATTTAATAAAGTTAACCAAACATAGGCCTTAAATTTAGACATAATTGTGCCATCCATAAAATAAAAAAGCGGAATATCCTTGGCTGAATAATATAAAATAGCCTTTTCTGTTGTTGCTAATTGTTCTATTCGTTCTGCCGATTTTTTGAAATAATTGAGCATGTCTTTTAATGAACTAATCTCAATAGTTTTTTCAATAATTACTTTATCATTTTTAGAGAAAAGCGAATCCATAGAAATATTGAAATGATTGCAAAGAACAATTGATTCGTCAATAGAAAATTTGCTTTTGCCCGAAACACGTCGGTGCGCAGCATCATAACTTATACCCAATACAACCGCAATTTCATCATTTAATGAGGTTGATGGTGCGAGTTGTTTTCTAATTTCTTTTAAAAGTAGTTCTTGATTGTTCATAATTTGCGATAATCGCAAATATATAAAATTTAATTATTATTTATCACTAATTTAATTGTGTTATTCGCAATATTTTTGTCTTATAATTTTAAAACTAATAATTATGAAAGCAAGAATTTTATTCCTTTTAATGATGTTTACTTTAAATGGATTTACGCAAAATGACACCAAAACCAAATTTTTTAGTATCACACCAAGGTCAAGTAGAACTTTAAAAGTTAACGGATTGGCGCTAGGATTAGGTTTGAATATGAGTGAAAACAATTCTATTAAAAGTGTAAATGGATTGAATATTGAGATAAATCCGTTATCGATTTTTATTTTAATGTTTGACGATCCAGCAAGAAGAGGTTTTCAAGAGACACCAACTTTACATGTTAATGGCTTAAATATTGGAACTGGTCATTCCAATAGGAACGAAGATATTGCTTATTCTGGGATATCAATTTCTTTATTTAATGCTGGTTATTCGTGCAACGGAATTTCCATAAACGGAATCTATAACTACACAACTAAACTAAACGGACTTCATCTTAGTTTGCTTGCTAACGATTCAAAATTTGCTAACGGAATGTTTGTAGCCTTTAGTAATAACTCGCAACAATTGAACGGAATTCAAATTGGAGTTTTAAATAATTCTCAAAACTTTAAAGGAATTCAAATTGGAATTATCAATAAATGTAAAACTCAAAAAGGATTACAAATTGGTTTTTGGAATAGTAATAACAAAAGGTCGATGCCTTTTTTAAACTGGTAAATCATGAAAAGTGTACTTGTTTTAGCATCGTTTTTATTTTTTGTAAATTCCAATTCACAAGAAATTAGTAGAGACACAACAAGATTTGAACATTTTAAATTTGAAGCCGGTTATCTTATTCCGCTGGGAAATTTAAAATCTAAAATTGAAACTTCACAACAATTTGGATTTTGGTATAGAACTAGAATTGAGCACAACGATTTACTCGATTTTGGGTTTACTATTATTATACCAAAAGTTAATGATAGCTTTGTTTATACTGGTAAAGATTCTGTTTTTAATGTAAAACCAAAAGGAGTTACTGTTCAAACTTCCATTAGAGTTAACAAATTGTATTCGTTGAACTTATTAAATAAAAAGGTTTCTTTAGAATGGAGTTCAACTTTTGGCGCAAGTTTTTTTTCGTTTGAAGATAAAGAAAATCCAGAAGATACAAGTGGCTATTATGCTGATGAGAACGGTCAATATTCTTATCATATAGACACCAACACAAAAGCCTTAACGTGTCTATATGCTGCGCAAGGTGTAAGTTTTACTGGTAAAAATATTGGATTTTCTATTAATTATAATTTCACGCCATACAATTGGTTCACAAAAAGAATCGATAATCATTTTGGGAAAAGCAGTTTGTCGATGGCAATTCATTATAAAATATAAAAATGTTGGAATTATATTGCAATACCGGTTTACGCCGTCTAATTTAATTGAAGTCATGGAATCTAATTTTGGTTCGCATGCTATAGCTTTTGGAATAGTTTATAAACAATAATTTAAATATTTTATGCAAAATAAAACCCCACAACTCTTAATATTATTTAGATTATTATTAGGGCCAACAATGATTTTTTTGACATATAAATTTGGTAATGCAATAAGAACAGAGCTTGTATTATTGCTTTTTTTAGGATTACTATCTGATATTTTTGACGGAATTATAGCACGAAGACTAAGTGTTTCCTCCGAAAAATTAAGGAGAATGGATTCTCAAACCGATTTAGTTTTCTGGCTTTGTGTTAGTTGGTGCGGATGGATTTTAAATCCCGAAATAATTATAAACCACAGATATGCCATTGCAATAATTTTCTTAATGGAAGGATTAACATATATTTTTAGCCTGGCAAAATTTAAAAAAGAAACCTGTACTCATGCAATTTTATCTAAACTTTGGGGCGTTACTTTGCTTGTGGCTTTTATTTCAATGATTGGTTTTGGATGTGCAGGAATTCCGTTTTTCTTAGCAGTTTTCTTTGGAGTAATTGGTCATATAGACGTTTATTTGATAATTTATTTTTTACCAAAATGGACGCATGATGTGCCAAGTTGTTACCACGCTTATCTTATTAAAAAAGGAAAATCAATTAAAAGAAATAGACTATTTAATGGGTAGTTAGTAATAAAAAAAACCTCAATTTTTAAAGTTAAAATTTGAGGTTTAATAACCAACTACAATTTTAAAATTTATAAGTAAAACCAGTTTGAATAGATAAACTATAAGGTTTAGACTCGCTCTTTTCGTTAAAAGTAGAAAAATAATATTTTAGTACCGGATTAAAATCAAGAGAGATTTTGTCAAATAATTTATAGTTAAAAGCCATTCCCACATTATAGGAAAGATTTATTTTTGATATATTTTTTGCCGTACCAATAGCTAAATCTTCATTTTCATTGGATGATAAATAAAGTTTATTTTCGTCTAAAGTTAGCATGCTTATTCCCGAAGTTACCTCGGCACCAAACTTATTTTCTTGCTTTGCTACGGAATAATAAAATGCTAAGGTCAACTCATAATAGGATATTTTTTGAATCAATTCTGCATTAGTAGCGCTCGCGATATAATTGGCAACGGTAAGCGGTGAATTAGAATTATTAAGCTCAATATTTTTATAATTTGGTATAGATCCATTTTGATTAAATTGATAGGCAGTTTTCAAATTAATTTTTGAAAATCCCAAACTCAATCCTAATCTTTGGTATTTAGATTTAAAATAAAACCCATAATAAAACGTAATTGGATGTTTGTTAGTTACGTCTGTCAATCCAGAATTTATCATAGAATTTGCATTTAAAGAACCAAATAATGTTGGTCCATAAAAAACAGATCCATAGTATTCAATGTTTTTTGTCTCCTCTAAATCTGTTGAATCTTTGTGTTGTTCTCTCTTTAAAACTGTTTTTTTCTTAGATTTTAGTGTAGCTTCTGCTTTTTTTACAGAATCATTTTCAACTTTAATACTAGGTTTTTCAATTGTAATTAATTCTTTTGGCTTTTCTAAAGTTGTTTTTTCATTAGGGTTAACAATTGCTATTTTACTTGAGATAATTGTTTTATTTAATTTGTTTTTTATCAATTTTTTTTTATTCTGTTTGCTTTTATTTACATATTTTATTTTTGGTTTATTTTTACTCACTATCTTAGGTTTAACTGTGGTAACTTTTTTTCTTACAACGATTTTGTATTTCTTTACAACTTCATATTCTTCATAATTTTCGTTATAAACAATTGTTTTTTTAGACTCACTTACCAATCTTTCAGTTCTTGTTTGAACTCTTTTTTTAGATTTATTTTGTCCTATTTCGTTTTCTTTTAATGTATTTTTTGTTTCAGAATTGTTTCTAGAAATACCTTTGGTTGCAATTGTTTTTTTGCTTTTTTTAGTGCTATTGGTATTACTTTTAGTTGTGTCAGTTGCTGTTTTCAGATTTTTATCATCAATAGATTTTATTGGGTTCAATTGTTCTTTAAAATCAACGATTTTATCTTGAGAAAATTGATTGTTAAAAAACAAAAACATCATAAGTCCTAGAAGAATTAGTGCTGGAAAAAACCAAAATAACGCTCTTTTTTTCTTTTTTTTATCCAATTCTTTTTCAATTGATCGCCATAAATTAGCACTTGGTATTTTATCCAAATGATCTAATTTTTCTTTAAATGCTGTGCCTATATCTTTTTTATTTTCCATTGCTAGATTGATAATTATGGAATGATTTTTTTGATTTTATTTTTTCTTTCAAAATTAATTTTGCTCTATGTAAATTTGATTTTGAAGTACTTTCAGTAATTGACAGTAGTTCTGATATTTCTTTGTGTGTATAACCATCCAATTCAAATAGGCTAAAAACAAACCTATATTGTTGTGGCAATTCTTGAATTAATGATAGAATATAATCCAAAGAAAAGTCAATTTCATAATCTTCTACTTTTGTATCTTGAGTATAATCATCTCTTATTGGAACTAAAAAATAAGATTGTTTGTATCTATTAATGGCTTTGTTTATTGTAATTCGTTTTATCCAGCCTTCAAATGTTCCGTGTGCTTTATAGTTTTTAATGTTCGAGTAAATTTCTATAAAAGCATCGTGTAGATTGTCCTCAGCTTCAGTTTCATTAGGACAATATTTTAGACATAGCACAAAAAGAGTTTTTTTGTACAAATGGTATAATGCTTCTTGGGCATTTCTATTGTGCTTGATGCAACCTTTTATGAGTTCTTCTTGAGTCAAGAAATGGATGTTTGAGTTAATGTATTAAAGATATACTTGTCAATTAAAATTTTCTTATCGCTCTAGTTTTAATATTGTTCGGATTAGGAATTTTCGATGTTGAAATACTTATTCCATTAGAAAAATTAATAGCTTTAGCATTAGTTCCATCAACTTGTGAAGAACTCCAATATAATGTGTTAGTAAATGAGCCTATTCCCTGTAAATGTAGGTTTTGATAAAGCAATGCAAGTTCGTTTTCTGATGGAACAAACCAATCATTATAGTTGTTTTGTTGCAATAATAATGCTTCTCTACTTGACAAACTTCCATTATTCAAGGCATTACAAACCGCCGGATTAGAATAATAAGTTAATAAACTGTCATGATAATTAGCAATTAATACGCTGTTCAATAAACCACTTCCTATTTGTGAACTTGTATTTTGAATTATTGAACCATAACAACCCCATTCAAAAAAACCTAAATCTGTTGGTGCAACTTCTAGATAGCGCCAACCCAAACTATAACTTCCTTTATCATAAAAAACTAATCCACCGCCTGTACCTGTATCGCCAATTTGATATACTGTAGTGCTTTGACAAGATTTCCTTAAAACAATAGGTTTAGGTGATGATAAGATTTTTATGTCATCGTTTATTAATTGAATTTCTCTATCAATATTTAAATCTAATGCTACTTGCGATGTTCCTTCAAGATTAATATTTAGGTGTAATTTATTGTCAACAAATAGAAAAACCCATGTTCCAGTATAATTTAATCCATTGTAATTAAAATTTAAACTTCCGTTGCCATTAGCTTCAAAGATACCGCTTGCATATTTATTATCACTATTAATTGTGTAAGGTATTTTCCATACACAAGGTGTTTCACTACCAAATAATCCATTGCAATAACTTATAATATCTTCTTTAGAACAACTGTCAATTGCAAGTTTTAATTCGGCATTAGAATTTACAGAAAAAATAGTTCCGTCGGCAAGTGTTGTACTAATTGGATAACTTATACTTATAGATTGATTTGTTGGTAACTGTCCTAAAAACGAACTAAATTGAGTGTCACTAATTAAAATTTGTGTCCCAACTTGCTGTAAATTTGAATCATAAATTAATACTTGAAAAGGATAAATAAAATCAAGACAAACTATTGTTTCAGTTGGATTATCGCCGTCGGTAGTTACTTTTTCTATAAGTTGAAATAATTCAGAATCTCTTGTAATAACATCTTTTAAATCCTTTACCGATGCGTTATCGTCCAAATCACTACAAGAGTTAATTCCGATAAATGTAAATAATAAAACAACTATTAAACTGAAGTTTTTACTCACATTTTTATAATTATTTTTTTTGTGTTGGTGAATCTTCAATTTCATAGCATGATTTTTTTAAAGTTTATATCTAATAGTGTATAAATTTTAAAAAGGTTGCGTCAAAAAAATAAATTGTGTTTAAAAAAAGTTTTATTTTTATTCAAATCGATCTTTATACTTCTTAAACAAACTATTCATAACCAATAAAACAACACCAACACCTAGTAAAACTAATGCTCGAATCAAGAAATCGGCATTCGATAAATCGAAAAACATCAATCGAATTACACAAATTCCAACCAATGAAAGCGATACATATCTAAAGTATTTTTCTTTTAATATGATTCCTAAAATCAATAATCCCAAGGCTTCCAAAATCCAGAAGAAGGTTAGAATTCCTTTGTCGAAGGTTAGGTATAAAAAGCATCCAATACTTAGTGTCGCAGGATAAATCAATAAACTGTTTTTGAGTTTGAAGTTTTCCATCCATTTTGTGGCTAAATAGATGTAAACAGCTAATAAAACGAATATCAATAAATAGACAAATAGGAATTTAGATTGGTAAAAATTGAAACTCAAAAAGCCCAAATGCAAATTGGCCAATAAATAATAAACAATACTAATTTTCTTTTCTTGACTGATTTTTCTGTGATACAAATATAAATTCAAAATAGCTGTTGATGCCCAAAATACAGGAAGCCATTTGTGTTCTAATTGTGAAAACATAATTATCGAAAGCCAAATATTTAATACAATTTGATACTTGATTTTCATCGAATCGATGCTTTCTTTTTTGTTTAAAAGGATTACCAAAAACAAACCTAATGCAACGCTCGAAAGTTGTGTAATCCAATCTATTAGTGTGAAATTATTTAATTTGTCAAAACTATAATAACAAGAAATTACAATGGCTAACAAAGCAATTACTGGAACAAAATGTATTTCGATTTTGATTTTCTCTTTACTTATAAACCAATAATTTAGGAATGCTAATGCCATGAATGATAAAGGCAAATAAGTAATTTCAACCTGAATGAAAAGCAACGCCACTATCCATAAATTCTGAATGTAAGGTAAAGCCGTAATGAAACGTTTTCCTTTTTCATCAGTAGATTTCAATTGCAAATAGGAATATCCAACTGACAATAAAATGGTAACTGTTTGCGTCAAGTAAACTATGGTTTTATCTATTTTATAAATGTTATCCAAGGCTATATAAAGTGTCAAAATTATGCTTCCTATTAAGAATAAAAACGAGTAATTATTAAAACGTTTGAATTCTTCCAACTTTTGAAAAGCTATAAACATTACAATTGCAAATCCAGCGAAATACACCGATAAATAGTCCACTTGAATACATGAAAATCCAAAAAGGATAACATTAAAAAGCAACAATTCAGAATTCAGTAAATTTAAACTAGTCCATTCTTTAGCGGTTTCTTCTGAATTATTTCGGATTCTTTTGGCAAATAATACATAGATTTCAATCGCTGAAACTCCCAAACAAGTCAGTCCGATTTCGGGATTTGTAAAATCAAAGGAATGGTATAAGAACAATAAACTTCCAATTACGGTGAAAAAATAATAGAAAAAGTACAGCAACGTTTGGTTGTCGGTTGTCAAACTGTTTTTCTTGAAATTAATCCATAAAAACTCGTGGTTCAATAGCGCAATTCCAAACAAACTGAAAATTTGAACAATTTGATAATGAGGTAAATATTTGTAAACTAAAATCAGTAGTAAAGCATTGATGCCAACTATTCCGATAAATCGTATTATGAAATCATTTTTGTAGAAATGTTTGATTGTCCAGTTTAAAGCTACAACAAGTATTAATCCTAATGCAAATGTCCAATCGTAATAGGACTTTTCTTCAATTTTGATGATGAAAATTCCAATGAATAATACCAAAACATAAAAGAGTATTCGTCCAATATCAAAGGTTGGATTATCGAATTTTTTTCTCAAAAATGCCCAAATTAATGCAATTACAATTAGAATGTAAACAAATGAATTGTCAATTAAAACTTCATTTGCATTTGTAATCACAAAAACCGAAAATACCATTGCCAAAACACCATTCAAACTCAAACTTTTTTCGCCAAAAAACGAATCTATTTCTGAATATTCTTTTTTAATAGAAGCAATAATCGGAATAGAAATGGCAATTATAAATAAAACAATCGAAGTTGAAAACGAACTAGTAATTTTATTTAAATCCAATGAATTAGAAATCAATAACGCACCAAAAATCACTAATCCAATTCCGAATAAATGATTAATTCCAAGGAAAATTTTGTGCAATAAAGTTTCTTGCGCTTTGTAAACTACGAACAAGCAAACCAGCATCACTAAATATAAAACACAAGCAATAATGTCAATTCCAACTTTCCAATCGTTCAGCATTATGATGCTTAAAGTCAGTAATATAAACGAAACCATTCCGTCTAAATGATACAACCAAAATACTTTCTTTTTTCGAGCTTTCAGTGCAATAAAAAAGCAAATTAATGCGCCGCCAAACAGCACAAAAGTCTTGAATTTACTGCCAGTAGAATGTAAAATTAATCCAGTTGCGAATAAAATCCAATTGGTTAAATGTGTTACAAATCCAGCTTTGTCGAAATGCGTATTTTCATAAACTTTTCGGTATTGCATAAACATACAACTTGCTGCAACGGTTATAATTCCGAGAATCGCAATAATGTTGTCGGTTAAAGTTAATTTTGTGTATTGTGCATTAAACCAAATGTCAAAAATGATAAAAGCAGTAATGACAATTAGTAAATGATATTCCCATTTTTCTTTGTACGATAAGACGATTCCGATTGTTGCAGTAATGGTTGCTAATAGAATTGTTGCCAAACTTTTTTCTGGGATTACACATAAAATCAGCATACTCAAAACAACATGAAGCGATAAAAAAGTTTGTTTTTTGATGATGTAACCTACAAATAAATTGAGTGCAATTCCGAGACCAATCAACGAATAACCAGCAATCGGATTCGAGATAAAAGCCAATGCCGGAATTTGCGACGCACCAAAACATCCAAACAGAAACAAACTTGCGCCAGCACTTCGCAGCCAAAGTCCAGTTGTTGCCCATTTTTCTTTTTTCTGTAAAATATAATAGGAACCAAATAATACTCCTGCGTACAACCACAAAATTAAAATTCTAAATAATGGCGTAACTTTTAACGCGGTGTAAATACTCAAATAACCAATTCCGAGAACCATAATTGCTGTTCCTAGAATTCCAGTCCAATTGTCGGCAAATTGTTTTTCGGCATTTTTCAAGAACTTTGAAAAGGCACTTTCAACATATACTTTTTCTTCAAAAATTACTTGTTTTTCTGCTCGTGGTGGTGCCGATTGACTTTCGTAACTAATTATGGGTTCTTCTTTTGGTTCTAGATTTAAAATTGGCTCGTCAATTTCTGGAATTTCCACAATTGGTGCCGATTGTTTTGGCATTTCTTCATCAGGAATAGGAGTGAAGTAAGGTTTGTATTCTTCAATCTGAACTTGTTTCAGATTCTCATCAATTTCTTCTGGTTTCTCTTGAACTTCTTTTGGATGCTTTTCAATCTGAACTTGTTCCAGATTCTCATCAATTATTTTCTTGATTTCAGCAATTTCTCTTTTTAAAGTTGCAGTTTCCTCACTATATTTTTCGACTATAGATTTTATAAAAGAACTTTCTTTTTTTAAAGTGTAAAAATTATTAAATAGGATGAAAATACAAATTACTAATATAAAAATAATGAACGCCATAATTTTTTTGTTTTGGTATTTTCAAATGTAAGAATTTAATTGTTTTAAGTGAGACTTTTTTATGTTGTGTATAAAGAATTCGATTTTTTGTACATGAAATTATAACGTGTATAAGAAAATGTATTTTTTATACATGAAGATCGAATGTTTATAAATAATTACAAACAAAAAGCCCAACTTAATTTCTCAAGTTGGGCTTTTCTATATTCTAAAAATTAATTATTCCTCTGTTGTTTTAGGAGTAATTTTATTTCCTTCTCTTGGTGCTTGATTTTCGTCTCTTGGAGCACGATTTTCTTCACGAGCTGGTCTTGGTAAAAGTGCTTTTCTAGAAACTTTTTCTTTTCTAGTTTTAGGATCAACTCCTAAATATTTCACTTGAAAAACATCACCCATATTTACAACATCAGCAACATTTTCTGTTCTTTCCCAAGCCAATTCAGATACGTGTAATAAAACTTCGTTTCCTGGAGCATCAGTATATTCAACTACTGCACCAAAATCTAACATTTTAATTACTTTCACTTCATAAGCTTCACCCATTTGTGGTTTGAAAATGATAGAATCGATTTTTGCCAATACAGCTGCAATTCCGTCTGGATCAGTTCCAAGAATTTCTACAACTCCTTGCTCGTCAACTTCGTTAATAACGATAGTACAACCAGTAGCTTTTTGTAATTCTTGAATCACTTTTCCTCCAGGTCCAATTAAGGCACCAATGAAGTTTCCAGGAATTGTACGCATGATAATTTTTGGAGCATGAACTTTAACGTCAGCATTTGGTTTAGCCAATGTTTCAATTAATTTTCCTAAAATATGCAAACGTCCATCACGAGCTTGAGCTAATGCTTGCTCCATGATTTCGTATTTCAATCCGTCAATTTTGATGTCCATTTGACAAGCTGTAATTCCTTCAGAAGTTCCAGTTACTTTGAAATCCATATCTCCTAAATGATCTTCATCACCTAAGATATCAGATAAAACTGCGAAACGATCACCATCAGTAATCAATCCCATTGCAATTCCAGAAACTGGACGAATCATTTGAATACCAGCATCCATTAAGGATAATGTTCCAGCACAAACCGTTGCCATAGAAGATGAACCGTTAGATTCTAATACTTCCGAAACTACACGAATTGTATAAGGACAATCAGCAGGAATCATGTTCTTTAAAGCACGTTGTGCCAAGTTTCCGTGACCAACTTCTCTTCTTGAAGTTCCTCTTAACGGACGAGCTTCTCCTGTAGAAAATGGCGGGAAATTATAATGTAAATAGAATTTTTCTTCTCCTTGTTCTGATGGCGAATCAATTTGGTTAGCTTCTCTAGAAGTTCCTAAAGTTGCAGTTGCCAAAGCTTGCGTTTCTCCACGAGTAAACAATGCCGAACCGTGAACTGATGGTAAATAATCTACTTCACACCAGATGTCTCTGATTTCTGTAGTTTTTCTTCCGTCAAGACGCGTTCCTAAATCTAAAGTTACGTTACGAACTGCTTCTTTGTTGACTTTCTTGAAATATTTAGAAACTAAATCTCCATTTTCTGCCAATTCTTCTTCAGTAAACAACGTTTTTACTTCTTCTTTTACAGCATCAAATGCAGCCGAACGTTCGTGTTTAGCTGAACCTTTACTTGCAATAGCGTAAATTTTATCGTAAGATGCTGCTTTTACTTTTTCGTAAACTGCTTCGTCTTCTCTTTCTCCTTCGTAGGTACGAACTTCTTTTTTACCAAAAGCAGCTTGCAAACGTTCTTGAGCAGCAATTTGATTTTTGATGTGTTCGTGTGCAAATTTAATTGCTTCTACCATTTCTGCTTCTGAAATTTCTTTCATTTCTCCTTCTACCATTGCGATAGAATCTGTTGAAGCTCCAATCATCATGTCGATATCAGACAATTCTAATTGTGCACGACTTGGATTGATGATGAATTTACCGTCAATTCTTCCAACTCTAGCTTCAGAAATTAAAGTTTCAAAAGGAATGTCAGACAATGCAAGTGCTGCCGAAGCTGCTAAACCTGCTAATGCATCTGGCATTACATCTTCGTCATGAGACATCAATTGAATCATAACTTGCACTTCTGCATGATAATCTGATGGGAAAAGCGGACGTAAAACACGGTCAACTAATCTCATTGTTAATACTTCGTTGTCACTTGGACGCGCTTCTCTTTTGAAGAAACCACCAGGAAAACGACCTGCTGCTGCAAATTTTTCTCTGTAATCTACCGTTAACGGTAAAAAGTCGATACCTGGACTTGCTTTTCTTGATGATACAACTGTTCCTAAGATTACAGTTTTACCAATTCTTACTACTACAGATCCGTCAGCTTGTTTTGCCAAACGACCTGTCTCGATTGTGATGTTTCTTCCATCACCTAAATCGATGCTTTCTACAAATAATTGTGGAATCATAATTTTGTTTGTTATTGATTTAACATTGGTTTTAGTCTGCCTGTCGGCGGACACGTGTAGTTGTGTTGTTTGTGTGGCGTAGTTACTGCCTAAAACCCAATGAAAAACCAAACTTTTTTTTTAAAAAGCGTATTGTTATTGTAAAAAAAAAGAGGCGCGTGGGCACCTCTTTTTATGTATTATTTTCTAATACCTAATTCTTTAATTAACTCACGATATTTTACAACATCTTTTTTCTTCAAGTAATCAAGAAGACTTCTTCTTTTTCCTACCAAAAGAACTAACGAGCGCTCTGTGTTATAATCATGACGATTTTTTTTCAAATGCTCAGTTAAGTGAGAGATTCTAAAAGTGAAAAGTGCTACTTGACCTTCTGTTGAACCTGTGTTTTCAGCTTTTCCTCCGTGTTTAGCGAAAATTTCAGCTTTTGTTTCTTTAGATAAATACATTCCAATATTATTTTAAATGATTATTATGTATGAATAGAGGTTTTCTCAATTCGAGTGCAAAAATACACTTTATTTTTTAAATACCAAATCTGAAATTAAATTCAAATGGTAAAATCCCAAATACCAAAGGTGTTTTTAAAGTAAAGTCAATAAATAGACTGTAAATGTTGGAATTTGGAATTTCTTTAAAAAAGCTTTGCAACTTCTTGATTTACAAATTCTAAAAAACGTTCGTCAGCTTCTGTAAATGGGTCAATTACATGACTATCAATATCTATTTGCCCAATATTAATTCCGTTTACAAATAACGGAACAACAATTTCTGATTTAACTGTAAAACTACAAGCGATGTAATTGTCTTGAGCCGCAACATCTGGAACTACAAAATTTGCGTTCGATTCGGCAACTTGACCGCAGATTCCTTTTCCAAACGGAATTACAGTATGATCTGTTTCTGCGCCAACATAAGGTCCAAGATGTAATGTATTGTTTTCATGATTGGCAAAGTAAAATCCTACCCAATTATAATATTCGATGTTGTCAGATAAAAACTGGCATAGGTTTTTTAATTTTTCATCTCGACTTAATTTTTCGTCTGAAAGAATCAAAATTACTTGTGGTTGTAAACTATCAAAATTCATATTCTAATTTTTTTTACAAAAGTAACCATTGCAATTTCTTACTTTTACCTAAAATTTGTTAAAAATTATATTTTGAAAGAATATCTTATCCAATTTAAACCTTTTCTGCTTTTCTTGACCAAATTTTTCGTTACCTATTTGGTCTTGACTTTTATTTATCAAAGTTATCTCAATCAATTTGACGAGAAAAAATTTGAGGTTGATGGATTTACTCAAATTGTTGCCAAGCAATCTAAAGTAGTTTTATCACTATTCGATTCACAGTCTTATACAATGCCAAATTATAAAGAACCAAGTGTAAAATTATTTTATCATACACAATGGGTAGCACGCATTGTAGAAGGATGTAACGCATTGAGCGTGATCATTCTTTTTGTCAGTTTTGTAATTGCTTTTACAGGAAAATTTAAACAAACATTTCTCTTTATTATCTCAGGAAGTTTGCTTGTTCATATCTTTAATGTTTTAAGAATTGCATTACTTTGTATGGCTATATTTCATTATCCGCAGTATGAACATGTGCTTCACGGTGTAATTTTTCCGTTATTTATTTATGGAATTGTATTTTTACTTTGGGTTATTTGGGTTAACAACTATTCATCTTATGCTAAAAAATCTACTAAAAAATAAAACAAATTTAGTCTTTATATTTGTAATTCTCTTGTCTTTAGTGGCAATTAGAATGTATGAAGATGTCATTTTTTATGATCCTTTTTTGGATTATTTCAAGACTAATTTCACAAGTTTACCTTTACCAAACTATGATGCAGTGAAATTATTCTTCAGTTTAGGGTTCCGATTTTATCTCAATTCGATGTTGTCTCTTGGCTTGTTATATCTGTTATTTAGAGACTCTAAAATCATTAAATTTTCTACTTTTTTGTATGTCTTCTTTGGAAGTATTTTAATGGTAGCTTTCTTTTTTATGCTCAAAGTTAGCGGTACCGAAAATAAAATGGCGTTGTTCTACATAAGAAGATTTATTATTCAGCCAATTTTTGTAATACTCTTTATTCCTGCATTTTATTATCAGAAGAAGATAAAATAGTTATTACAAAAAAGGTTCTGTTAATTTATTTTTGAATGAAAATAATACTAATCCTACTTTGGATTTAATGTTGAATTTTTCAAATAGATTAGTTCGATATCCATCAATAGATTTTACAGAAACGCCTATTAATTCAGCCATTTGTTCATAGGTGTATTCGTTTTCATTGCATACTAATTTTAGAAATTCTAACTCGCGACTTGTAAGAGAGATGGCAGATTTATTGGCGTCTTTAATTTCGTAATTTTTAATTCTTTTTAAAATTTCAGAAACGTTATTGTATCCAATTTTTACAATGTTTTCGAGAGCAAATTTCAAATCGTGAGCTGAGCAATTTTTGTTTAAAAAACCTCGTGCTCCATAGTTATAAGCATCATTGATTATTGACTCATCAAAATGTTGCGTTAATAATAACACTCGATATTCGTCAGGTAAAGTTTCTAGGTGTTTTAATACATCAATTCCAGTCATTTTAGGCATCGAATAATCTAAAATATATACATCGATTTTATCTTCTTGAGGTAATGATGCAATAAATTGTTGTCCGTTTTCAAATTCTGATACAACTGTAAATCCGCCAAGTTTTTCTAATAAATCTTTTAAACCTTGCCTTACAATGGCATGGTCGTCTATAATTGAGAGTAAAATGTTATTCATTACTAGGTTAGTTTTCTTTCAATGTTAGTTGCGTTCCTTGATTTTTATTGGATTTTATTTCGATAGAATAATCAATTATTTCGGCACGTTTATAAAGATTAAATAACCCAAGTGATTTTTTTTTCAATGCACTTTCCACATCAAAACCAATTCCGTTATCGATTATTTTCATTACAAAATTAGGATCAAAATCAATATGAATTTCAATCTTGGTTGCATTAGAATGTTTGATGGTATTGGTTATTGTTTCTTGAAAAATTCTAAAAATAATAATTTTTTGGGTATCGTTAATAATTTTATCAGAATGAAAATAATCAAAAATCACTTGTGTGTCTTTGTATTTTTTAATGCGTTCAACTTCTTCATTAATCGCTTTAATCAAGTCATTTTTATTGATAACATGATGATTCATAGAATGGCTTAATTCTCTAATAGATTGTGATACTTTGGATACTGAATCACTCAATTTATTTA
Source organism: Flavobacterium sp. (assembly GCF_043778725.1). GTDB lineage: Bacteria > Bacteroidota > Bacteroidia > Flavobacteriales > Flavobacteriaceae > Flavobacterium. The sequence goes on from NZ_JAYWFT010000002.1 coordinate 18,639, forward strand.
AGTCATCGAGAGGTCGATGTGCATCAATTTTAATTTTTTCTAATTGAAAATTAATAAAAGTAAGTTGTTGGCCGATATCATCGTGTAAATCTTGGGAGATATTGTTAAAAACTTGTTCTTGGGTTTCAATAATAGTCAGATTTAATGTTTTTTGAAATTCAATTTCTTTAAGATTGTGTTCTTTTATTTTCTTGATGAATAGTTTTATTAAAATCACACAAAAAAGCACTACTAAACTTATGAATAATAGACTAATGATGATGCCTAGTGCAATGTCATAAATCATAATTTACTTTGTTCTATGGTCATTAAAAATATAAAGATTTATTAATCCGTAATAAACTATGTTAGCTAAATTTCCTAGAAATGAATATAAAATTAACTTATCAAAAACTGTAAATAAAAGAATTTTTTTATTGTTAAAAGCAAACATAAAACTGAAAAATAAAAAAAAAATGACAGGTATAATAGATAATAAAAATTCATTCTTTTGAAAAAAAGTTAAATCTTCTTGCTTTATTTTTTTTATAATTTCAAAAATAAATAATCCAATATAAATTATAGATCCAATAATAAAAGTGTAGGTATTAAAAGAGTTGTAACCTTGGCCTATCAATAAATTGAATAAACTAATTATTAAAAATGAAAGTAGTAATAGCAAAATTATTTTTTGTCTTTGAAAAATAATATAAATTATATTCAACCAAATAATGGTACTGAAAATGATATAAATTGTTGCATTTAAACTTATTTTATAATTTTGATTTAATAAGAAATAAGATAAAATTTCGTTTACAACGCTTATAAAAAGCAATATAGTTAAAAATAAATTTATTTTAATTTTATTGTTTAATCTTAATAAAGCATGCAATAAAGTAACTAGAATTAAAATTTTTATAAATGTCATGACAATAATTTAGCTAAATCTTTTAAAAACTTTAAATAACCTGGAATTACAATCATTGGCATGTCAGAAATATCATAATAACCACCTACTTTTAGTCCTTCTATTTTAAAAACTACTACAACATCATTATTTTGATTTAATGCTTTGTAAAATTTAACTTTTGTATTTGCATTAATATCACTTTTGTGATTTTCATATATACTTTTAAATAATGGTATAGAATAGCAAGATGGTTTTTCTGTAAAACTTTTAGTAGTTGTTAATGAAACATCATTAATAAGATTTGCACTATAATAAAAGCTTATATATTTTTCGTAACAAATATCTTTTATTTCAGTTTCTATATCACTCCATTTCACTTCATTGTAATATTTTGAATTTGTTAGGTCAATATTTGAACCCCAAAAACGGTAAATCATATTTTCGTAATTCGAATTATTGATAGTATGAAATCCTTCAATTTTTTTTGACAAATTAACATTTTTTGGGTCACAAATTATAGAACCACAACTTTGTAGAATTTTGCTCAACTCTATATTATCTATTTTAGTTCCATTAGTAACAACATCTAGTAGTTTAGAGCTACACGAGTTTTTATTTACTGATTTATCTTCTTTGGTATTAAAAAGTTTTGTTCCTATAAATAGTCCTATAATAAATATTAGAATTAAAAGTAAAATTTTTTTCATTTAACTTTAGTTTTTAGTTTATTCATTTTTACACTCTTTTTATTTTTCATCATATCAAAATTTTGTTTATTTAAATTTTTAATTTTTAATTCGTCATATTTAGTAATTTGAAAAGAGTAGGAGTTGTTTTCTTTTTCTAAATGTGGTGAAACCAGTAAAGGAACATCAGAGATATTATGAAAAGACAATCTATTTTCTTGTGGTCCATTAACTTCAATAAGAGAAAAAATTACATAACCATTGTCTAATTGATGAAATTCAAAAAAAACTTTAGGATCTAGAATATTTATTGTTTTATCATAAAAAATGCTTCTAAAAAAAGCTACAGAATAACAAGATGGGCTTTTTACAAAGTTATCAATTAACTTAAGCCCTAATTTACCATTACTATCAACTTGAAAAGCAACATATTTTTCATAATCACCATATTTAGATAGCATTTTGTTCAAATCTAGCCAATGAATTTTTAATATTTTATCATTTGCAGAATTTTTTAATTCATTTTCAAATTTTACTTTATTAATTAAATGTTGTCCATAAACGAGTTTGTAAAATTCTTCCTTTTCGCATACATTATCTGAATTAATCTTTAACCATTGCGCTTGTTTATCAGATTCACTCGTATCTATTTTTTTATACTCTTCAATACTTATGCATTTTTGAAGTACTATATTTTCGTTATTAATGATATTATTTTCAGAATATTTAAATCCAAATAATAAAAAAGTTGAAATAAAAAATAAGGAGATTGTTTTCATAATTTTCTAATTTTTAAAGTTTCAACAAATCTCAAAATTTTTTAATACAATCTAAATAGGAAAAACACTAGATTTAATCAGTAAAAACCCTGTATGTGTTAAAAAAATATAAATCTACTATATTTTAATGTGTTTACCAATTTTTTTGTGTAACAAATTGTTAAGGAAAACTCCTATTTGCAATTAGTGTTTTCACTATTGTAGGAACTGTTATCAAAAATTAGTTTTGTTAATAATAAATTATAACCTAAAAATTATTAATCATGAAAAGACTTTACACAATATTTTTTTTATTAATTACATTAACAATAACTGCTCAAATAACTTACATCCCAATGCCCAATGGTTATGGTTATATAAAACAAGGAAGTTTCGTTAATGGAGGATCACAATTAATTTATAATGAAAGTAATTATGTGTTTGGAATTACATATAAATTACAAACAGGTTCTACTACTCAATACGACGGTTACATTTATAAATATGATGCAGTTGCAAATACAACTACAATTTTTAGCGGACAGTTATTGCCAATAGATACAACTATTCCTTGTAATGTTACTAATTATAATAATCAACTGTTTTTTAATTACTCATTTAAATTGTATAAAATAAATTTGTCTACAAATAGTGTCAGTTTAATAATTCCAGATTCATCTAACAATTTTGTTATTAAAAATAATAGAGTTTATTCATTTGGAGGATCTAATATAAATGGTGGTAATGGCAATGAATTTAATTTACAAGTGTATGATTTGAATAATAGTTCATTAACCATTCCTGTTTATACAGACGTTAATACAGGTTTAATCTATCAATATTTTTTTAAAACTTATGGAATAAATGGCAATGACATTTATTTTCATGGTTTTAATTATGGTGGAAATGGTGGTTTTAGAAAATATAGACTTTATAAATTAGATGAAAGTGGTAACCTTTCAATTGTTTATGATTTTAATAACGAATCATTGGGCATCAATAATTCTCTTGTAGTAGAAAATGCTTATAAACCAGTTATTCCTATTGTAAACAATAAATTAATTTTAGGTAAAACTAATGGTGGTATTGCAACTTTTAATACTTCTACTAACCTATATAATTCTAATGCATATAGTGCTAATTTTTACAATGGAGACAATTCTTTTTATGCAAACGGATGGATGTATTTTTTAGATAATTCAGATGTTGTTCATAAAACAGATGGATCATCATTTTTACAAGCTAGTTTTCCAATATTTTTTACTTACAGTAGTGGCGGTGATGAGTATAGACCTATTGTTGCCTATAACGGAAATTATTATGGTTCTTATAATGGAGTTTACAAAAGTGATTTATCAAACTCTAATACAACTCTCATTTATGGAGGTTTAAATAGTATGCAGTACGGAAAAGTTAGTAATAATAAATTATTATTTTATAATTCTCAACCAAATCAAATAACAAGCTATGATGGTATTGAATTTAACACTTTAAATTTAAATTTTTCACCAGAAATTTTGAACAAAAAAATGATACAAGTTGGCAACAGTATATTTATGAATGGATTTAAATATAATGGATCTTATTATGATTATGGTTTATATAAAATTGATATATCAACTTTATCTTTACAAGAAAATACAATGAAGCCTTCAATTATTTTTTCTCCTAATCCAACCAACGCTACAATTATTTTTTCAACAGAAATTTCTAATCTAGAAGTATATGATGCTATGGGTAAGAAAGTAAAATATTTTGAAAATACAAATTCAGAATTTGATATGTCAAGCCTAGAAAATGGTATTTATTTTCTAAAAATAAAAACTGATAATGGAATTATAAATCAAAAATTCATTAAAAATTAGTAGTAGGTTTTTTAGATTTTTGTATAACGCTTTCAAGTATTTGAGAGCGTTTTCTACATCTATTATTTTTAAATATTAGTAAAACTCCTTGATTTGATTAGGGTTTTCCCTACAGCTAGGATTTTAATTTGGTTTAGTTTTGAAATATATAAATCTTAAAACTAAAACATTATGAAAACAAAATTAATTTTAACTTTTCTGTTATGCATTTCACAATTTAGTAATGCACAAAAGTATCAAGTTAATAAAGCAACAATTTCAACATCAATTCCGATACCATTGTCGTTACAAAAAGGAGCACCACTTACAGCAAATTCTCTTGCAACACCATTAGTTATTGGTGAATATCTCACGGAAATTGGTAAAGTTGGAGACGATATTTTTTTTACAAATGCTGCTGGTGCAATTATATCTATGAAAGAATATCAGTGCGAGAAAGATATGGATGACGTAAAAGGAAAATGGGGTTTCGGAATTTTAACCTTGCCAATTAAAGTTAGATTAGAAGGCGGAAGTGATGTTGACAATACAAAACGCTATAACAATTTTGAAAGTGGTTTCAACTTGGGTTTGGTTTTAACAAGAAGATTTGGTAGTCTAGATATAGACCAAATAAAGAAGTATTTTTTTTTTAGCGTCAACTCCAGTCAGGTAAATATAACTCCTGAGACAACAAATCAATTTATATCTTCAGAACAAAGTAACATAGCATTTTCACCCACTACAGGTTTTATATTTGAACTTAAAAACGATTTACAATTTATTGCTGCTATTGGTATAGATTATTTGTCAGGAGAAGTTGGTAGTAAATGGGTTTATAAAAACAAACCTTTTTTTGGTATAGGAATCGGAATTTCGGCATTCAAATTTGGTGACACTAACTAATTAACAATTTAAATATAAAAAATCATGGCACTAATTAATCAATACGATATTAAAAATAATGAATGGTTTTCAAAACTTCAAGGAAATATTCTTAAAGGACATGGAAGAGATTTTACTACAAATATTTTTGTCAAATTTCAAGAAAACAGACTTGAAAGCGTTAAAGAATGGATAGCAGATTTTGCAACTACCAAAATTACAAGCTGTAAAAAACAGCTTAAAGAAAATGAAATATATAAACGAAATAAAGTTTCTGGTGGAGTTTTTTATGGTTTTATGTTATCTGCTCATGGATACAATTATTTGGAGATGAAAACTACATCATTTGAGAAAACTTTTAACGATGGAATGGAGAAGGCTGGACTAAATGACCCAGAAAAAAAACTCTGGGAAGAAGGTTTTCAAAACGAAATTCATGCTATGATTTTAATTGGTGATGATAATCAAGAGAAGTTAGCAGAAGCCTCTAGAATAATTATTGATGAATTAGATTTACTGGGCTTAATTACTACTGTAGAACATGGTAATGCAATTAGAAACGAAAATAAAGACGGATTAGAACATTTTGGGTATGTCGATGGCATTAGTCAACCGCTTTTCTTTGAAGATGAACTTGAAAAGTATAAAGAACTAAATGCAAATACGAATGAATTCAATCCAACTGCTGCTAAAGAATTAGTTTTAGTGAATGATCCTTTAGTAAAAGACAAAGATGCTTTTGGTAGTTATTTTGTGTTTAGAAAATTAGAGCAAAATGTTAGAAAATTCAAACGCAATGAAGAAAAGTTAGCCGATGTATTAAAACTTGAAGGTGACGCTAGTGAACGTGCAGGAGCGATGATAGTAGGAAGGTTTGAAGACGGAACTCCAATTGAAGTTAGTGATGAAGATGGAATTATAGCTAGTGGTATTTTTAATAATTTTAAATATAGTGATAATAATTCCAAATGTCCTTTTCATGCACATATTAGAAAATCAAATCCTAGACGAAATGGCGACCAAAAGCATATTATGGCACGTCGAGGAATTCCTTACGGACAAGTTGTTAAACCAAGTACAGTTAAAGAAGATTATCATGAATTACCAACAAAAGATGTTGGGTTATTATTTATGAGTTTTCAAAGTAGTATTACCAATCAGTTTGAATTCATTCAGAAACAATGGGTTAATGATGAAAATTTTCCAAATAATAAAAATGGAATCGATCCTGTAATTGGACAAAACAATAAAGGAAATATAAGTTTGGGTGTCTTTCCTTTAGAATATGGAGAAACTTCTCCTTCAAATTTTACTATTGCTCCATTTGAGTCGGCAGTAACAATGAAAGGTGGAGAATACTTTTTTGCGCCAAGCATTCCTTTTTTAGAAGGTTTATTCGAAAAATGTCAGTGTCTGTAAATGAATATTTTTTTAAACTTTATCTTTAATTTTTAAAAGCATATTATGAAAGATACTCCAGAATTAATATCCTACAAATTATTACGAAAAATAGTAGGATTTATAGGTTTTTTATTGCCTTTAGTTTTGTTATTTGGCGATAACAAAAAAATCAATAATGAATGCCCAAAAAGTTCAGTTAGCTTTTATTATCATACCAATATGGGCGATGTTTTTGTCGGTTTATTGTGTGCTGTTGCCTTATTCTTATTCACCTATAAAGGACATAAAAAAGAAAAAAGTGATTGGTTGTCCGACAATCAAGCTGGAAATCTTGCAGCCATTTTTGCTTTTGTAGTTGCATTTTCTCCTTGTACTTTTATTGAAGGTACAAAAACTCCAAATGGAACAATTCATAATATAGCTGCGTCTTTATTTTTTTTAATATTGGCTTATTTTTGTCTCAAGCTTTTTACTAAAACTAGCGGTGATAGTACGCAAATGAAAATATTCAGAAATAAAATATACAAAACATGTGGCTTTATAATACTATTTTCAATTGCAATGTTGGCAATTTATCTTTTTAAAAGTATTGAAAACTATTTTCGTGATACTATTTATTTTTGGTTTTGGGAAGTTGTAGCACTATGGGTATTTGCATTTTCATGGTTAGTTAAAGGTGAAATTTTCTTTAAAGACAAATAATTTTAAATATTTCACTGATTTTTAAACCGCTTTCTATTTCCAAATTTGAAAGCGGTTTTTTTATAACACCATTTTAAGAATTTAAATCATTCTTTTTCATAACTTTGCATAATGATTTTTAAAAAACACATAAGTATAATTTTAGCAATTTTCCTATTGGTTTCCAATGTAGGATTGGCTTTTAATGTGCATTATTGTGATGATGTTGTTGCTTCGGTTACTTTAAATTCTACATCTAATTCTCCTGAAGTTGAAAAAGATTGCTGTGGTATTGTAGAAAAAGAATCTAAATGTTGCAAAAATAAAATAGTTAAATCATCTGATAAATCAGATCAACTCATTGAAAAGTCAACTACTCCAACATTTGATGCTTTTATTGTTAATAAAGATTGGAAATATGTAGTTTTTAATGCTAATTTTTACCACAAAAACAGCGAAACTCCAACATATTATTGCAATGCCAATGCGCCGCCATTATATCTTTTGTACAGCCAATATACCTTTTACGCGTAATTTAATTTTCATATTTAGCTCAAACTAATAACGAATTTTAAATTTTATACAATGAAAAAAGTAACATTATTTCTAATGTTGATTTCTTTTACACTACTATTTTCGCAAGAAAAACTTGATACAGTTAGTGTTGTAGGATTACAAAAAGGAATAAGAAAATCGCTCACCAAAACAACCAATACTTCTGTTGTTTCGAGTAAAGAATTATTAAAAGCCGCTTGCTGTAATTTGGCAGAAAGTTTTGAAACCAATCCGTCAATAGATGTAAATTTTGCCGATGCATTAACTGGAACCAAACAGATAAAAATGTTAGGTTTGACTTCACCATATTTAATGATTACTGAAGAAAATATTCCTTCCGTTCGTGGTGCATCGCAAGCCTACGGATTATCGTTTACGCCGGGAACTTGGGTAGAAAGTATCCAAATCACTAAAGGAGCAGGAAGTGTTGTAAATGGTTATGAAAGTATTTCAGGACAAATAAATACTGAGTTGATTAAACCATTAAAAGACATTCCGTTTTTCTTGAATGCTTATGGTGCTACCGATTCTAGATTTGAATTGAATACACATTTCAACAAAAAAATATCAGACGATTGGGCGACAAGTTTGTATATTCATGGAAACACACGTGTTGCCAAAAACGATATGAATAACGATGGATTTTTAGATAATCCGTTGGGTAAACAAATTAATGTTGTCAATCGTTGGCAATATGCTTGTGCCGAAACTGGTTGGGTATCGTTCATCAATTTCAAATATATGAAAGATGAAAAACAAACAGGAGAATTAAATTTTGATAAAAATAGAGATAAAGGAACAACCAATTATTGGGGTTCAGAAATTAATACCGATAGATTTGATTTTACTTCTAAAATTGGTTATGTTTTTAAAGACATGCCGTACCAAAGTATTGGTTTTCAGAATGCTTATAGCAATCACAATCAAGAATCGTACTTTGGGTTAAATCAATACAATATAAAGCAACAAAGTTATTATTCTAACTTAATTTTCAATTCTATAATTAGCAATACCATGCATAAATTTGCAACTGGATTGAATTTTACTTACGATAAATATGCTGAGTTTGTAAATCTTTTGGATGTTAGTAGAATAGATAATTCGGTTGGTGCTTTCTTCGAATATACGTATGATGACAACAATAAATTTAGTTATATTCTTGGCGCACGATTTGATTATCACAATAGGTTAGGAGCTTTTTTTACACCAAGAGTACATGTAAGATACAATCCGTGGGAGAAAGCTGTGGTTAGATTTTCTGCTGGAAGAGGAAAGCGCGCGGCCAATATCTATGCCGAAAATCAGCAGCTTTTTGCAAGTTCAAGAACCATGTCTATATTGGATACTGATGGAAAAATCTACGGATTAAATCCCGAAATTGCTTGGAATTATGGAATGAGTTTTACACAAAATTTTCTTCTTTTTGGAAAATCTGCCGATGTTACTTTTGATTTTTACAGAACCGATTTTCAAAATCAAGCAATTGTTGATGTAATGCAAAGTCCGCAACAAGTTTTGTTTTATAACTTAAAAGGAAATTCCTATGCCAATAGTTTTCAATTGGATTTTAATTATGAAATTATCAAGCATCTAAATTTGAGAACTGCCTATAAATATTATGATATTTCAACAGATTATTTGTCTGGAAGTTTTCAGCGACCATTGCAAGCCAAGCATCGTTTCTTTGGGAATTTGGAATTTCAAACACATATTAAAGAAAAAGGAAAACAATGGAAATTTGATTACACCTTAAATTGGCTCGGAAAACAGCAATTGCCAAATACAGCTACCAATCCAGTCAACGACAGATTGCCAGAGTTTTCGCCATCATTTGCTGTGATGAACATGCAAGTTACTAGAACATTTTCTTCGGTATTTGAGGTTTATGTTGGAGGTGAAAATATTGGAAATTACCGTCAAAATAAAGCGATTTTAGGTTCGGATAATCCGTTTGGTGCAACTTTTGATACATCAATTGTTTATGCGCCAGTTTTCGGGCAAATGTATTATGTAGGATTGCGATTTAAAATAAAATAGCAATTTCAAAAATCAACTTCAAATTTATGATGCACTGTAATCCCGAGCGCAGTCGAGGGAACTTATTAAAATAAAAAACAATTAAAACTACAAAATATGAAAAATATAATTTTAGGAGCGATGTTACTCTTTGTGGCATTTTCTTCACAAGCACAAGATAAAAAAAGCAAAAATGCACGGTATACAATTGATGTAAACGGAAATTGTGATTTGTGTAAAAAGCGAATTGAGAAAGCAGCCTTCTCTGTTGAAGGAGTAAAAATGGCAATTTGGGATGTTGAAACACATCAATTGAATTTGATTCTAAATGAAGAGAAATCGTCTGTTTTGGATGTAAAAAAAGCCATTGCAAAAGTTGGTCATGATACCGACGAAGTAAAAGCAACCGATGCCGTTTATGAAAATCTACACAGTTGTTGTCAATACGAAAGAAAATAACATAAATTTAATTGGTTGAAAGCTTATTTATAGTTAATTTCACACCCGATACTTTTGGTGTCGAACAAGCAAATTAAATTGAATAATTACCAAAAAATTTATGACTCATTTTGATTGGAAACAACTTTTTAATCCCGAATTCTACATTTTATTAGAACTTGGAGGAATTAAAATTGGTATATATGTAGTGCTTTTTATTGTTTTTGCAGAAACCGGATTGTTAGCAGGATTCTTTTTGCCAGGCGATAGTTTGTTATTCCTTTGCGGAATTTACAGCGAAGCTTTAATGAAATCATTTTCAACAGGAAGTGATTTTATCAACGTAACTTTCTTGGCAGCTATTGTTTCTTTAATGGGAATTTTAGGAAACATGACCGGATATTGGTTTGGATCTAAAAGCGGTTCGTACCTTTTTAAGAGAGAAGACAGTTTTTTTTACAAGAAAAAGTACTTATTTCAATCGAAAGATTTCTTTGATAAATACGGAACCAAAGCTATAGTTTTTGCCAGATTTTTGCCAATTATAAGAACGTTTGCACCAGTCATAGCAGGAATTGTAGAAATGGATAAAAAGAAGTTTATGTTTTATAACATTCTAGGTTCTATTTTATGGTCGTTTACAATGATTTTTGCAGGACATTATCTTTATGAATTGTTCTTGAATCAATTTCATATCGACTTGAAACATTATATTGAATTTATTGTTATCGGAATTATTTTAATCACCACAGTTCCGGTTTTAATCAAAATTCTTAAGAAAAGAAAATAATTTAATCTTATAAAAGCAAAATCCGCTCAATCAATTGATTAAGCGGATTTTTTATTACTTCGTATTTTGGATTTAGTACTTCGTACTTCAAACCTCGTACTTGGGAATTACATCATTCCCGGCATACCTCCACCCATTGGGTTTCCGCCACCATTTTCTTCTTTAATTTCTACTAGTGCACATTCTGTAGTAAGAATCATTCCTGCAACAGAAGCAGCGTTTTCTAACGCTACACGAGTTACTTTTTTAGGATCAATAATTCCTGCTTTTAGCATGTCTACATATTCGTCAGTTTTAGCATTGTAGCCAAAATCTCCTGTTCCTTCAGAAACTTTTGCTACTACTACAGAACCTTCAAGTCCAGCATTTTCAACAATAGTTCTCAATGGTGATTCTACTGCGCGAGAAACAATTTGAATTCCTGTGGCTTCGTCTGCATTGTCTGCTTTTATAGATGCCAAAGCTGCTTTTGCTCTCAATAAAGCAACACCTCCACCAGCAACAATTCCTTCTTCAACAGCGGCACGAGTTGCATGTAAAGCATCGTCAACACGGTCTTTTTTCTCTTTCATTTCTACTTCAGAAGCAGCGCCAACATAAAGAACTGCAACACCACCAGCTAATTTAGCCAAACGTTCTTGCAATTTTTCTTTGTCATAATCAGAAGTCGTAGTTTCCATTTGACTTTTGATTTGGTTTACTCTGTTTTTTATTAAATCTGCATCGCCAGCACCATTTACAATTGTTGTATTGTCTTTGTCAATAGTAATTTTTTCTGCTGTTCCAAGCATTTCTAATGTTGCGTTTTCTAGTGTGTAACCACTTTCTTCTGCAATTACAGTTCCACCAGTTAAGATAGCGATGTCTTCTAACATTGCTTTTCTTCTGTCACCAAAACCTGGTGCTTTTACAGCAGCAATTTTTAACGCACCACGTAATTTATTTACTACTAAAGTTGACAATGCTTCACCATCAACATCTTCAGCAATGATCAATAATGGTTTCCCAGATTGAGCAACTGGTTCTAAAACTGGAAGTAACTCTTTTAGAGAAGATACTTTTTTATCGTATAAAAGAATGTAAGGATTTTCTAATTCTACATTCATTTTTTCTGGATTTGTAACAAAATATGGCGATAAATAGCCTCTGTCAAATTGCATTCCTTCTACAACATCAACATAAGTGTCTGTTCCTTTTGCTTCTTCCACAGTGATTACACCTTCTTTACCAACTTTTCCGAAAGCAGTAGCAATTAATTCACCAATTACTTCATCGTTATTAGCAGAAATAGAAGCAATTTGTTTGATTTTTTCAGAATCACTTCCAACAACTTTAGCTTGTTTACCAAGATCAGCAACGATAGCTTCAACTGCTTTGTCGATTCCACGTTTTAAATCCATTGGGTTTGCACCTGCAGCTACGTTTTTTAATCCTTCTTTTACAATTGCTTGTGCAAGAACGGTTGCAGTTGTTGTTCCGTCTCCAGCTAAATCATTGGTTTTAGACGCCACTTCTTTAACCATTTGAGCGCCCATATTTTCTAATGGGTCTTTTAATTCAATTTCTTTTGCAACCGTAACACCGTCTTTAGTAACGTTTGGTCCACCAAATGATTTTCCGATGATTACATTACGACCTTTTGGTCCAAGAGTTACTTTTACTGCATTTGCTAATGCGTCAACACCACGTTTTAATCAGTCACGTGCTTCAATATCAAATTTTATATCTTTTGCCATTATTTATAAGATTTAGGCAATAGGCAATAGGCGATAAGCCTGAGCTATTGCTGAATTAATATTTGTTTTAATTTGTAAATTTTACTTTTTATTGTGTTTGTTTTTAAATCTAATTCAGAAAATAATTCTTCTGTTATGTAATTTAAATCTTTTGATAGAATAAGTAAATATTCTGTTTCGTTTGCTGAACCTAAGGCAATGTTTAAAAAATGATTGAATTCTTTATCACTATTTCTTCCGCATCCTTCACTAATATTTGTTGGAATTGAAGCCGTAGCTCTACGAATTTGGCTGGTTAAACCATATGTTTCTTGTTTTGGGAAATTAGAGGTGATTTTATAAACTTCTAACGTTAAAGAATGACTTAATTGCCAAATTTCATATTTTTTAAAATCTCTCATAGCCTAATGCTTATTGCCTAAAGCTTACAGACTTTAAATTATTGCTAAAATATCGTCTTCACGCATTATTAGGTAATCTTTTCCGTCTAGTTTTAAATCGGTTCCAGCATATTTTCCATAAAGAACAGTGTCTCCAACTTTTACTGTCATTGGTTCGTCTTTTTTGCCATTTCCTACAGCAACAACAGTTCCTTTTTGCGGTTTTTCTTTTGCTGTGTCAGGAATGATAATTCCAGAAGCTGTTTGTGTTTCGGCAGCAGCTTGTTCGACTATAACGCGGTCTGAAAGCGGTTTAATGTTTAATGCCATAATGTGTATATTTTTTTAATTTATTAAAGTTTTTACTTTGCTATTGTATGTTCAGAAATTGTGCCAATGGTTTAAAACTGACATTTTTTCAGAGTTTGATTTTAATTAAAGACGAAACTTTTTAGCCCTGACTGTAATGGCATCCTTTGGCTCGTTTTTTCGAGACAAAGATATAATGGAAGGCAGGAAAAAGGGTTTGCAAGAATGCCCAAGCGGTTCGCTTCTTAAAATCAAAAAAAAATCCCGATGTTACTCGGGACTTCTTTAGAAATTAATGATTTCTTATTTTTTTTCTGGAGTTACCGGAGTAGCTTCAGGTTTTGTAGCAGTTGTTGTAGTGCTAGTTGCTGGTGCAGCTTTGTCTTTAGTTTCTGTTTTTGCTGGTTGAGAAGCGTCGATTAATTTATCATTTTCGCTTAGGCTTCCAGAGAAACTTAAACTTGATAATAAAACCAATACTATTAAAGATGCAGCTAATACCCATGTACTTTTGTCTAAAAAGTCGGTCGTTTTTTGAACGCCACCCATTTGAGTTGAACCTCCTAATGAAGAAGATAAACCTCCACCTTTAGGGTTTTGTACCATGATTACTATGATTAATAAGAAACAAACGATTGTTATTAATACTAAAAAAATTGTAAATGTGCTCATTGCTTAACTATTATTGTTTTGTTGTAAATTCTTAATATCCGAAATTCGGTCTGCAAAGAAACTACTTTTTTCTGGATATTTCAAAATTAATATTTGATATGCTTGAATTGCTTTTGTATATTTTTTTTGTTCTAGATAAACTTTGGCCAAAGTTTCGGTCATCAAGTAGGATTTATCCTCTATTACTGGTGTTGTGACAGGAATAACATTCTCTTTGTTTACTGGTGGAATTTTTGGATTTGTTTGAATAAATTTATCGATTAAGTCTAAATTTTTCTTTCTAGTTTGGTCTTCTTCGATGATGTTTTCTTTTCTTTCAATTGGTTTTAGTCTTGAAAGTTGAAGCCATTCTTGAAAGGAATGTTTCTCTTCTTTGGTAAAATCTAAAGGTTTTCCTATGTCTAATTTCTTTTCGAAAATTAAATCTTGAGGATTGGCTTGTGTTATGGAAGAAAGTATTGATTGTTCGAGTGAATTGGTGTTTTTGGGCACTTCTATTATTTCGCTACCAATGACATCGATGTTTAATAATTCGGCAATTTTTTGATCGTAAAGACCGTTTTGAACAGTAACAAAATTATCAGAAGTTATAAAATCAAATAAGATGGTTCTATCTGTAGTAAATGCTGCAGCTACTTTGAGTGCATAATTGTATTTAAAACTATCTTGGTTGTACAAATGCTTTAATCGTAAAACACGAGCACTTTGGAAAAACGGAAATTCTTCTATTATTTTTTCCAATGCACTGTTGTGTCGCTCGTTTATAGCGTCAGGTTTATTGATAAGATAGGTGTAATCGGTTATGTTCAAGTTTTGGTTTTTGTAATTAATTTAAAATTACCATTTTGCAAGCGATTCATTGAAAATATCTTGGGTAATTCTTTCAAAAATAACGTCTAATGCTGTGCTCAGTTTGGATCCAACTAATTGATCGGTTCCGGGATAATCGTAGAAAAAGGTGAATGGTTTTTCAAAATTATCTTCGTCTTTATTTTTGTTTACAAATCTAACGTTTATTGTGATAGATAATCTACTTTGCGCTGCTTTTTGATCGGCAGTAGCTGTCATTGGTGTAATGTTGTATTGTGTAATTTCACCTTCATAAAGTAAATCGCCACTGTTGTTAGTTAGATTTAAATTGGTTTGGTTTTGAATTATTTCTTGAAGTCTTATTGTAAAAGTTCTTTCAATTCCGGGTTCAATTAACGGTGCATTGTTTTGAAAGTAATTTACTTGAAACGTTTTAGCATCGATTTTACCTGTTCCTGTAAAATTATATGCTCCACAACCACTTAAAGTTATTGCGACAAGAAATAATAGTAGTATAGAATGTTTTTTCATCTTAAATTTTAAAAGTGCTTCACCTTTTTAGAAAAGCTCGTGTCAAATATATTATTTTCTGTTTGTTAATTTTCAAATTTTAAACATCTATTAACTATAAATCGTATTGCTTAATTTTTCTATACAAAGTACGTTCAGAAATTCCTAGTTCATCGGCAGCAGCTTTTCGTTTGCCTTTATTTTTTTCTAACGATTTTTTGATGAGTTCAATTTCTTTTTGTTCTAATTTTAGAATTTCTTCTTCCTCGACAGTTTCTGCAAAAAGATAGTTGTTGTCGTCTTCGTCGTCTTCAAATTCTTCTTGTTCGGTTTCGTTGTTTGTTGCAATTGCTGGAGTTCGAGGTTGCTCTTCGAAAAACGTATCTTCGTCAGATTTTCCGTAAACTTTCTGAATCAAATTCGGATTGATGTCTTGCACTTTGGCCGAACCGTTTTTCATTAATTCTAAAGTTAGTTTCTTTAAATCGTTCAAGTCACTTTTCATATCAAATAATACTTTGTACAAAATATCACGTTCGGTAGAAAAATCGCTTTCACTTTTTTTGTCTTTAATTACACTTGGCAAATGACTTCCGTCTTGCGGTAAATAGGACATTAAAGTTTGTAAAGAAATATCGCGTTTGGTTTCTAGCACTGAAATTTGTTCGGCTGCATTTCGCAGTTGGCGAATGTTTCCGCTCCAACGGTATTTTAGCAGATATGGAATGGCTTCGTCTTCTAGTTTTATGGCTGGCATTTTGTATTTGTGGGCAAAATCGGCAGCAAATTTTCTGAATAACAAATGGATATCGTCTTTTCGGTCACGTAATGGCGGTAAAAGAATATCAACGGTGCTTAATCTGTAATACAAATCTTCACGGAATTTCCCTTTTTCGATAGCATCAAATAAATTGACATTTGTGGCAGCAACGATGCGAACATTAGTTTTTTGAACTTGTGATGAACCTACTTTTATGAATTCGCCATTTTCTAGCACACGAAGTAAACGCACTTGAGTTGTTAGTGGCAATTCGCCAACTTCATCTAGGAAAATTGTTCCACCATCGGCAACTTCAAAATAGCCTTCACGTGTAGATGTTGCGCCAGTAAACGAACCTTTTTCGTGTCCGAATAACTCACTGTCGATGGTTCCTTCTGGAATAGCACCACAGTTTACAGCGATGTATTTTCCGTGTTTTCTGTGCGAAAGCGAATGTATAATTTTAGGAATACTTTCTTTTCCAACGCCACTTTCTCCAACTACCAACACCGAAATATCAGTAGGAGCAACCTGAATGGCTTTTTCTACGGCACGATTGAGCTTAGGATCGTTTCCTATAATTTCAAATCGTTGTTTTATTGATTGTACTGTTTCCATATTTTTAGCCACGAATTTTACTCATTTTAAACGAGCTTATTTTTTTAGCCACGAATTACACGAATTGTCACTAATTTTATTTTAATTAATTATTTCACTAATTGCACCTTTTTTCAGCCACGAATTACACGAATTGGCACTAATTTGTTCACGCTTATTATTTCACAAATTTCTTTCGGGATTTATAGAACAACTCTTTTGTGATGAAGAGACTTTGGACTAAAATTTGCCAAAATTCCTAATTTACTTTTTGTTATATTCATGTAATTCAAAGTTTGAGCTATATTGTCTTCAACTAATAATTTCGTTGCCTTAACCTCTAAAATAATATTTTCATAAACAACAAAGTCAGCATAAAACCTCTTTTTTAAAGTTTGTCCTTTATACTCAATTATAAATTCTTTTTCTCTTTCAAAAGGAATGTTATGATTTGTAAATTCAATTTCTAATGCTTCTTTATAAACTGCTTCCAAAAGTCCACCACCGAGAATTCTATGAACTTCCATACATAATCCAATTATTTTATAATATTCCTCCTGCTTATATAATTCCATAATTTTCTATTTAAAAATTCGTGAAATTTTCACTTAAAACTAATTCGTGAAAATTCGTGTAATTCGTGGCTAAAACTAATTAATTCAAGCTTTTATTTAAAATTCGTGAAATTTTCACTTCAAAATAATTCGTGAAAATTCGTGAAATTCGTGGCTAAAAAAACTAATTCATATTAGAATACCCAACAGCAACACCTTTCAAAGTGCCGCTAGTACAACTTTCAATTTTCACATTCACAAAATCACCAATTTTATAATTTTCTTTCGGAAAAACAACCGTAATACTTTGTGAATTTCTGCCTGAAAATTCTTCCTTAGATTTTTTAGACAATTTTTCGATTAAAACTTCAACTGTTTTACCAATAAATTCTTCACTTCGTTGCCAAGCGTGTTTTTGTTGTAAATCTACAATCTCTTGCAATCGTCTAGCTTTGGTTTCTTCTGGAACGTCGTCTTCCATTTTTCTTCCAGCCAATGTTCCTGGACGTTCAGAATAAGAATACATATATCCAAAACTATATTTCACATATTCCATTAACGATAAAGTATCTTGATGATCTTCTTCGGTTTCTGTCGGAAAACCAGCAATCATATCTTGACTAATAGAACTTTCTGGAATTATGGTTTTGATTTTATCAATCAACGTCATGTATTCTTCACGCGTGTGCAAACGATTCATTTCTTTCAAAATTCTGTTACTTCCAGATTGAACTGGCAAGTGAATGTGCTTACAAATATTTGGATATTTCGCAATAACGTGCAAAACACTTTCGTGCATATCTTGAGGATTTGACGTAGAAAAACGAATTCTCATCTTAGGAAAACCAACAGCAACCATTTCCAATAAATTATCAAAATCTACCGAAGTTGCTTTTTGCATTTCACTCGCATTCACAAAATCTTTTTTCAATCCGC
Organism: Flavobacterium sp.; assembly: GCF_043778725.1. GTDB lineage: Bacteria > Bacteroidota > Bacteroidia > Flavobacteriales > Flavobacteriaceae > Flavobacterium. The sequence continues at coordinate 36,846 of NZ_JAYWFT010000002.1, forward strand.
CACCATACCAAAGATAGCTATCTACATTCTGACCCAAAAGCGTAATTTCTTTGAAACCTTTGTCCCACAAATCTTGAATTTCACTCATAATACTTTGTGGTTCACGACTTCTTTCACGACCACGAGTAAACGGCACAACACAAAACGTACACATATTATCACAACCACGCGTGATAGAAACCAAAGCGGTAATTCCGTTGCTCATCAATCGCACAGGAGAAATATCTCCATAGGTTTCTTCTTTGCTTAAAATTACGTTTATAGCATCACGACCTTCTTCAACTTCGGCAAGTAAATTGGGTAAATCTTTGTAAGCATCAGGTCCAACAACCATATCTACAATTTTCTCTTCATCCAGAAATTTCTCTTTCAAACGTTCTGCCATACAACCCAAAACGCCAACTTTCATATTCGGATTGGTTCTTTTTACAGCATTGTATTTCTCCAAACGCTTTCTAATTGTTTGCTCTGCTTTATCACGAATAGAACAAGTGTTTACCAAGACCAAATCGGCTTCTTCCAAAACTTGCGTTGTGTTGTAGCCGTTATTAGATAAGATGGAAGCCACAATTTCGCTATCCGAAAAATTCATAGCGCAACCATAACTTTCTATATAAAGTTTCTTTGTATTTTCTACTTTCGTATCAAGAACAAGACTTTGACCTTGCAATTGTTCATCAATTTCCTTTTCCATAAAATAATCTTCGAGTTTCTCGGACTACAAAGATAATACTAAATTATAAAATCTGACAAGATGGCAGTTTTGTTTTAACTTTTTTTTATTAGAAGCTTTTCCAGCTTTCCGTTGCAAGTCCTCACAAAAAAAGTAAAGTTTCTAAAGTTTTAAAAAGAGCTTCCGTTGGTCGCTTTTTTAAAACAAGAAACTTTTACTTTTTTTGCTCCGGGCTTTACACTTCAAATGCGAAGCATTCATCGAACACCAATTAAAATAAAGAACAAAGTGAGGTAATCTGGGCTAGGGCAATCTGCTATTTACCAATATATTCATAAAAATCCAATTTTATAATTTCCCAGGTTTTTCCCAATAAACAAATGGGTTCAAAGTCGGTGTCGGCTAAATCAAAATTCGCCAATTGTTTTTTAATTTTAGTAAAATCATCATTATAGGGATAACGTTTTTTGAATAAATCTATCATTTCATCAAGGCTCATTTTGTCAAGGTAATAATGCAAATCCCAAAAATCTTTTTTTCTTCCGCCACGCAAAATTACATCAAGTTTCATTGTAATTATTTCATTTGCAGTTGCCATTCTTATGTTTTCAATTGCAATTGAGTTTTCTATAAATTCATCGGTGTAGTATAAATCTATTTTGACAAAATCATCTTTAGAATTTCCAACTTCAAAATAAGTTCCAAAACTTACGTTTTCTAAGTTTCGTGAACTACAATAGGAATATTTGTTTTCTAAAAAATCTTTTATTGCAACGTAATCAATTGAACCATATTCATTATCTGTAAACAAATCAATATCAACAGACATTCTGTGACCAATTTGCAAGCTCAAGGAAGTTCCGCCTACTAATCTAAAAGGCTTGAAAATATCTTCTGTTATTATTTCTTCCAAAATTTCTTTGAGCAAAGGTTTTACAGTGTTCCAATATAATTCTTTCATCGTAGTTTTATAATTGATAAAATTTTATCTACTTCATTTGATCCGTAAAAATTCCTAATTTCTTTCTGTTCTAATTCGTTTCCGTATGAAAATACTCTTTGAATTATAGATTTCTTCATCAATCGCCAATCAATTTTTTCATAAGTTGTGTCCCAAAAAATGCCTTTTCTAAATTTGCTTAAATCAGGTTTATAATTTACATCTATTTTAGATTGTTTAATATCGTAAAAAACCTGTAAAGTCATTAAAAAACCTTCTTTAAATCCTAATTTATTTTCAATTTTTAAAGACAAATCAACATTCATATTTCGGCTACCTTTTATAATTGAACCCAAAGTTTGCGGATATTCATCAATAGAAAGCGCAAATTGTCTTTTGCTGATGTTTCTTTTCAGCAATTCACGTTCAATTATTTTTCCTGGATGAACTCCTTTTAAAATGTCAAGTTTGGTTTTCATAATTACAAATGTAAACAAATTTGTTTATATTTTACAGCTAAACTAAATAAACTTCACTATTCATTATTCCGATATTTTGTTTTTGCATAGCAAGACAAATTCCAAAATAATAATTTAATTCATAATATTTTTAGTAGCTTTGTTTGAGAAACTTCTATTATACAATATTCTAACAATCAAAATCATGAAACTTCAAGTATTACAAGATAATTTAGGCAATCAAACAGGTGTTTATGTGCCAATGGAAGATTGGAATTTGATAAAAAATAACTATCCAGATATTGAAACTTTAGAGCAAGATCTTCCACAATGGGAAAAAGATCTAATAGATACTAGATTAGCATCGATAGCAAAAAACACTGAAAGTTTGAAGCCAATAGATAACCTTTTGGAAGAATTAAAGCGCAAAATTTAATGTACAACGCATATTATTTAGATGCAGTTTTTGCAGATATCCAAGAAGCTAAAATTTGGTATAAAGAACAAAAAGAAGGATTAGAAATTGAATTTGCTTTAGCTATAGAAATAGCAATTCAAAAAATTTTAACAATGCCAAGTTCTTATTCGCCAAGATATAAGAATGTTCGTATTGCTCATCCAAAAACATTTCCCTATAATATTCATTTTTACATTGATGAGAATAATAAAAATGTAGTTTTTACAGCAATAATTCACAATAAGAGACTTTCAAAAATTGCAGTAAATAGAATTTAATTTTCTATTTTTTAATTGTGAAAAGTTCCAAATTTATATCCAATTACCAAAAATCTAAAAAAAACTTCTACTTTTGCCTCACAAACAAAAAAGTAAATGGCAAAGAATTTAGTAATAGTAGAGTCACCAGCAAAAGCAAAAACCATCGAGAAATTTCTTGGAGCAGACTACCAAGTAGAATCGAGTTATGGACACATTGCCGATTTGCCTTCCAAAGAAATAGGAGTAGATGTCGAAAACGGATTCAAACCCAAATACGAAGTTTCAGCCGATAAAAAAGCATTGGTTACCAAACTTAAAGGATTAGCAAAAAAAGCCGATATGGTTTGGCTAGCTTCCGATGAGGATCGCGAAGGAGAAGCTATTTCTTGGCATTTATCAGAAGAATTAAATTTGGATAAAAACAAAACCAAACGAATAGTTTTTCACGAAATTACCAAAACTGCCATTCTAAAAGCAATCGATAATCCAAGAGAAATAGATTACAATTTAGTAAACGCACAACAAGCCCGAAGAGTTTTAGATAGATTAGTTGGTTATGAATTATCGCCAGTTTTATGGAGAAAAATCAAAGGCGGACTTTCTGCAGGTCGTGTGCAATCGGTTTCTGTGAGATTAATTGTTGAAAGAGAACGCGAAATTCAAAACTTTAAAGCACTTGCAAGTTATTCAGTTGTTGCCGAGTTTGTTAACGAAGCAGGACGAGCTTTTAAAGCCAAATTGCCAAAGAATTTTAATACAAAAAAAGAAGCCGAAGATTTTTTAGCTAAAAATATCGGGTCAAATTATAAGGTAGCCGATTTAGAAACTAAACCTACCAAGAAATTTCCAGCTGGACCATTTACAACGTCAACTTTACAACAAGAAGCGGCACGTAAATTGTACCTTCCAGTAGGAATCACAATGCAATTAGCTCAACGTTTATATGAAGCTGGATTGATAACTTACATGAGAACCGATAGTGTAAATCTTTCCAAAGATGCGATGGAAGCTGCTCAAGCCGAAATTATAAAATCGTATGGAAAAGAGTTTTCTAAACCAAGAACATTTGTAAATAAAAGCAAAGGCGCACAAGAAGCACACGAAGCAATTCGTCCTACAGACATGTCGCGTCATACTGTAAATATTGATAGAGATCAAGCTCGTTTATATGATTTAATCTGGAAAAGAACCTTAGCTTCTCAAATGAGTGATGCCGAATTAGAACGTACCAACGTAAAAATTGAAGCCAATAATCATCAAGAAGTTTTTACAGCATCTGGAGAAGTTATCAAATTTGAAGGTTTCCTAAAAGTGTATTTAGAAGGAAATGACGATGATGATGATGAACAAGAAGGAATGTTGCCAGCAATGAAAGTCAATGAAAAATTGATTAACAATTACATCACGGCAACCGAAAGATATTCTCGTCCGCCAAGTCGTTATACCGAAGCTGCGTTGGTAAAAAAACTGGAAGAATTAGGAATTGGTCGTCCGTCAACGTATGCACCAACTATTTCGACTATCATCAACAGAAGTTATGTTGAAAAAGGAACACTTGAAGGTCAGGAACGAAAATATACACAATTGACTTTGCAATCTGGTAAAGTTTCGGATACAATTTTAAAAGAAAACACAGGTTCCGATAAAGGAAAATTAGTTCCAACCGACATCGGAAATATTGTAACCGATTTCTTGGTTAAGAATTTTGACGCGATTTTAGATTATAATTTCACTGCCAAAGTCGAACAAGATTTTGACGAAATTGCAGAAGGAAACATCAATTGGACAACCATGATGCAGGAGTTTTATGATAAATTCCATCCTAATGTAAAAGATGTTGAAGCCAATGCCGATAGAGAAAGTGGCGAACGTATTTTAGGAAAACATCCAGAATCGGGTAAAACGGTTTTGGTTCGTTTAGGAAAATTTGGTGCAATGGCTCAAATTGGGGATATTGACGACGAAGAAAAGAAATTTGCAAGTTTGCGCCCAGAACAAAATATGGGTAACATTACTTTGGAAGAAGCATTAAATTTATTTTTACTTCCAAAAGCATTAGGAGAATATAAAGGTGAAGAAGTTGAAGTTAGTCTTGGACGTTTTGGACCATTTATTAGATTCGGAAAAGTATTTGTTTCACTTCCAAAAGGTGAAGAACCATTGGATGTAGATTTAGAAAGAGCTAAAGTTTTAATCGATGAAAAAACCCAAGCCGATGCACCAATTGCTGTTTATAAGGGCGAAGGTGTTCAAAAAGGAACAGGTCGTTTTGGACCATTCATCAAGTGGAATAGTATTTTTATCAATGTTTCTAAAAAATATAATTTTGATAATTTGTCTCAAAATGACATTGAAGAATTAATTGAAGACAAGCTTCAAAAAAATATTGATAAAGTAATTCACAACTGGGAAGCAGAAGGAATTTTGGTTCAAAAAGCACGTTGGGGAAGAAGCGAGATTACCAAAGGTAAAATCAAAATTGAACTGAGTAAAGATGTTGATGCAACTAAATTAACTTTAGCCGAAGTTCAAGAAATGATTGAGAAAAAATCTCCTGCAAAGAAAACAGCTGCTAAAAAAGCGCCTGCTAAAAAAACAGTTGCCAAAAAAGCACCAGTAAAAAAGAAATAATACATGGAATTTGATTTTTTAACGCCAATTGATACTGATTTACTGATCGATATAAAAAATCTTTCATCTCAGCATTTATCGAGTAAAGTTGTCTTTCATACAGAAGATGATTTTCCTGATATTTCTAAAATAAATATTGCTATTGTTGGAGTTCCAGAAAATAGAGGTGCAGGAGAAAATGCTACAACCAGTGATTTATCTTTTATTAGAAAAGAATTGTATAATTTATTTCCTGGAAATTGGAGTAAAATAATTGCAGATTTAGGAGATATTCTGCCAGGTAATTCTAAAGAAGACACCTATTTTGCGCTACAAAAAGTAGTTTCAAAATTAGTTAAAAATAAAATTATTCCTATAATAATTGGCGGCTCACAAGATTTAACTTATGCTATTTATAGAGGATATGACGATTTAGAACAAATGGTTAATTTAGTCTCTATTGACAATAAATTTGATTTGGGTAAGCAACAAGAAACCATTTCTAGTGAGTCCTATTTTTCCAAAATAATTGTTGACGAACCTAATAATCTTTTCAATTATAGTAATATTGGTTTTCAAACCTATTACAACTCTCAAGAGGAGATTGATTTAATGGAGAAGTTGTTTTTTGACGCCTATAGATTGGGAGAAATATGTAATAATTTATCCATTTCGGAGCCTGTTTTTAGAGATGCAGATTTAGTAAGTATAGATTTAAATTCAGTTAAATCATCAGATTCGGGAAATTTAAACAATTATCAACCCAACGGATTTAATGGCAAAGAAATATGTTCCTTGTCAAGATATGCAGGAATTAGTGATAAGGTATCTTCTTTTGGAGTGTTTAATCATTTTAGTGCTAAGCAAGAATCGCCTTTAATTGCTCAAATTATTTGGTATTTTATAGAAGGCGTTCATTATAGATCAAATGAATATCCATTTGGTAGCAAAGACAATTATATAAAATATACAGTGCCTTTAGATGATGAAGATATTGTTTTTTATAAAAGTAATAAAACTGAGCGATGGTGGATTGAAATACCATTTTTCACTAATTCGCACAATAAATTAAAAAAGAACACGTTATTGCCTTGTACGCATGATGATTATTTAGCAGCTTGCAATCAAGAGTTTCCAGAAAGATGGTGGAAGGCACAGCGCAAGAGTATAATTTAAGATTTTAGTAAATAAAAATCTTATAAAATTATTTAACCAATGTTTTGTAGGTAATATATTATAAAAATACCACGAAAACGTTAATAATCGTAATTTTTTGCATTTTATCGATGTTTTTATTTTGACGCTAAATATATAATTGTATTTTTGGTCAAGAAATGAAAATTTTAAGATATAAATAATTGTTTTTTTCAAAAATAATAGATAGGTTTACGCCCTTAAAATAAGAATACATAATTAACCCAAATTTATATGAAGAAGTTCATTGCATTTGCATCTGTTTTAGCTCTATTGGTAAGCTGTGGAAAGTCTAATGACAAAGGCGAATTAGTTGGAGTAAAAGGCAAGAAATGGCATCCAGAAAAACCATTCGGAATGACTTTAGTTCCTGGTGGTGCATACATCATGGGTAAATCAGATGATGATTTAGCTAATGTTCAAGATGCTCCAACCAAAACAGTAACCGTAAGATCATTCTACATGGATGAAACTGAAATTACAAATAGTGAGTACCGTCAATTTGTTGAATGGGTTAAGGATTCTATTATAAGAGTTCGTTTGGCTATTCTTGCTGATGAAACTGGTACTAAAAAAGGATCTGGAAAAGGTGGTAAAAGTGGTGGAAGTATTGGTGATTTTGCTTTTAATGATCAAGATCCAGCTAAAATGACTCCTTATGATAAATATATGTATGAAAATTACTATAGTGTAGGTACTACAGACGATGCTTATGCTGGAAGACGACTTAACAAAAAAGTTAAATTAATTACCGATACAAAAAAATATCCAGATGAATTCTATGTAGAAGTTATGGATACTATGTATTTGCCAGTAGCAGAATCATTTAATGGGTTGAGAACTATTGATGTTAATAAATTGCAATTTCACTATTCTTGGATGGATATTCAAGCTGCGGCTAAAGCTAAAGTAGGTAAAAGAAGTAAATTCATTAAAACTGAAAATACAAAAGTTTATCCAGATACAACAGTTTGGATCAAAGACTTTGCATACTCATACAATGAGCCAATGCACAATGATTATTTTTGGCATCAAGCGTACGGAGAATATCCTGTGGTTGGAGTTAACTGGAAACAAGCTAAGGCATTCTGTGCATGGAGAACTTTAAATAAAAACATTTACGTAAAAAAGAAAAAAGGAAGAGATTTAATAAATTCTTTCCGTTTGCCTACAGAAGCTGAGTGGGAATATGCTGCTCGTGGAGGTTTACAATCTGGAAACTATCCTTGGGGTGGACCTTATACTAAAAATGATAGAGGTTGTTTTATGGCTAACTTTAAACCAAGCCGTGGAGATTATGCAGCAGATCAAGCCCTGTATACTGTTGAAGCTAAATCATATCAACCTAATGGTTACAATCTTTATAATATGTCAGGAAATGTAGCAGAGTGGACAGATTCGTCTTATGATGCATCGGCTTACGAATATGTTTCAACGATGAATCCAAATGTACCAGATACTTCGAACAAACGTAAAGTTGTTAGAGGTGGTTCATGGAAAGACGTTTCTTACTTCTTGCAAGTTGGAACAAGAGATTTCGAATATCAAGATACTGCTAGAAGCTACATTGGTTTTAGAACAGTTCAAGATTATATGGGAACTCAAACTACAGGAAATGGAAAAACTGTAAAAAGATAAATTGAATATTAACTAACTTAAATATTAAACTTAACTAACTAAAAATTATTATTATTATGGCTTTAATTCCTAAAAGAATCATGAATTTCACCTACGGTATGGGTGCGGCAGTTGTAATCGTTGGAGCATTATTTAAAATTCAACACTGGCCATTTGCAAGTGCATTACTTATCATAGGGTTGTTAACTGAGGCTTTCATCTTTGCTTTATCTGCTTTTGAGCCTGCTGACGTAGAATTAGACTGGTCACTTGTTTATCCTGAATTAGCTGGTGGTCAAGCTAAAGAAAAAGCTAAAAAAATTGAAGATCCCAAAGATGCTCAAGGATTGCTTTCTCAAAAATTAGACAACATGTTAAAAGAAGCTAAAATCGATGGTGAATTGATGGCAAGCTTAGGAAATAGTATTAAAAACTTTGAAGGTGCAGCAAAATCTATATCTCCAACTGTTGATGCTATGGCAGGACAAAAGAAATATGCAGAAGAAATGACTAAAGCAGCAACTCACCTTGAAACTTTAAATGGTTTATACCATGTACAAGTTCAAAGCGCAGAGAAAAATGCACAAATTAACAATGAAGTTGCTGAAAACAACTTAAAATTAAAAGACCAAATGCAATCTTTAACTTCTAACTTATCTACATTAAACAATGTATATGGTGGAATGTTATCTGCAATGAGCAATAAAGGATAATTAGTTTTAAACTAAATTTATTATTAAACAAAATTTTAAACTAAACTAATTAGAAAAAATGGCAGGAGGAAAATTAACCCCTAGACAGAAGATGATTAACCTGATGTATCTGGTTTTCATCGCTATGTTGGCATTAAATATGTCAAAAGAAGTATTATCGGCATTCGGATTAATGAATGAAAAATTTGATAGCGCAAATTCTAGTTCAATAACAACAAATGAAGGTATGTTGCAGGCTTTAGATAAGAAGGCTTTAGAAGATCCACACTTTGCAGATGCTGCTGCTCAATCAAATAAAGTTGCTGATATTACAAAAAAATTCTACGCTTATATTGATAATCTTAAAAAAGATGCGACTAATGGCGTAGAAGTAGATAAAGAAACTGGAAAATTGCCTTACGAGGCTATGGATAAAGGTCTTCATATAGATGAGACTTGGTTTAAAGGTGATGGCTATTCTTCTAAAGGGAATGATATTGTTAGCGCAATAGAAAAGTATAAAGCAGACATGAAATCTGTAATTGGTTCAAATTCCAAGATGAATAATGTAATGTCGGAATTGAATTCTAAATTTGACACTAAAGATGTTAAAGATGGAGAAGGTATAACAAAAAAATATTTGTCATATCACTTTGAGCATTTTCCATCAATAGCTTCATTGGCTAAACTTACTTCATGGCAAAATGATGTGAAGAAAGCTGAGGCTGATGTTTACAGCATATTGTTAGGAAAAGCAGCTGTTGAATCAATGTCCCTAAAAAATTTCCAAGCTATTGTTGCTTTGGATAAAAATGTTTATTTTCAAGGTGAACAAGTTACTGGTAAAGTTGTTATAGGAAAATATGATGCAAATACTAAGCCTACATCATTTCAAGGACCAGGAAAAATTGAAAATGGTCAAGCAGTTATTTCAATGACTGCTGGAGGTATTGGTGAGCAAAATATTAATGGAACATTTACTTTTATGGAAGAAGGAAAGCCTGTTCCATTAAAATTTGAAGGTAAATATGTTGTTGTTCCTCGTCCAAATTCAGCTAATATATCTGCTGACAAAATGAACGTAGTTTACAGAGGTTTACCTAACCCAATGACAATTTCATTTGCTGGTATTTCTGATAATAATGTAAATGCTAGCGCTACAGGTTTGACAAAAGCTGCTAAGCCTGGTACTTATAATTTGAATCCTAGTTCTGGTACTGAAGTTACTGTTTCAGTTACTGGGAAAATGTCTGATGGTAAAACTGTTACAGATAAAAAGGTGTTCAGAGTAAAAAATATACCTCCACCAACAGGGTATATTGCTGGTGAAATGGGTTCAGGCAAAGGTCCGAAATCACGTTTACAAGTTGCTCAAATAACAGCTAAATTACCAGATTTCTTGTATGATTTAAGTTATACAGTTACCCAGTTTACTTTTAAAGTTTCTGGTCAACCTGCAATTATTGTGAATGGTGATAGAGTTAATGCTCAATGTGCTGCTGCTTTAGCTAAAGTTGGTAGAGGTGATCAAGTATCTATATTTGATATTAAAACTAAAATTGTTGGTATTGGTAGTGGTATTGTTCCTGGGAAATGTTCTCCAGTAACTTGGGAAGTACAATAATTATCTGAATTTCTCGTTATATATTACCCACATAGATAACAAATATTATAAATTATGAAATTGAAAAACTTTTTATTGGTTGTTTTACTTGTTGCAGGAGGTTACAGTTCTTTTGCACAATCAAATTTATTGAATGCTAAAACTCCAGATGAGATAGGTAAAAAAACTGCCGCTCAATTAGAATCTGATAATGATAAGCCTCTTCCTTATGGTTATGTTCATGACAGAGATGTCTTAATGGGTAAAACTACTTGGGAAATAATTGATCTTGATGAAAGAATAAATTTTCCTTTATACTACCCTGTTGATACAGCTAATATTGGTAAAGAAAGAAGATCTCTTTTTCAAGTTTTACTTAATGGAATTAAAAGTGGAAAGATAACAGAAGTCTATGCTGATGATTATTTTAATACTAAAAAGTCATTAAAAGACATGAGTTCTACTTTTAAATATATTGATACTGCTCAAGCAGGTTTTGACGAGATTAATAATTTTTATGATGATTATAAGTCTGGAAAAAAAATTTTAGATAAGCAATTTATCAATGAACAAGAATTGTCTGCACAGGATATATCAGGATATAAGATCAAAGGATTTTGGTATTTTGACAAACGCCAAAGTGAGTTAAAATACAGATTGTTAGCTATTTGTCCAGTTGCTCCAGAAGCAAGAGAAATTGGAAAAGATAATGCTGATGTAATTGAGTTATTTTGGGTATATTTTCCATCAATACGTGATGTCCTTCATGATGCGAAAGCTTTCAATGATAAAAATTCAGCAATGCCAATTACGTTTGATCATCTTCTAAATTCCAGACGCTTTAATGGTGTTATTTATAAAGAAGAAAATGTTTATGGTGACAGAACTATTCAAGATTACATGAAAGACAATGCTCAAATGCAGTTGTTAGAATCTGAACGAGTGAAAGAAAAAATCCGTAACTTCGAGCAAGACATGTGGAATTACTAATTTAAGTTTTCATACAATATTAAAAAACTCTTACCTTTGGTAGGAGTTTTTTTTATTTTTCTTTATTTATAAATACAATTAAATGTTAGACTATATAATAGTTGGTTCTGGACTTGCGGGCATTGCTTTTTCTGAAATTGCTTTGCAAAATGATAAAAGTATTGTAGTACTTAATAATCAATCACAAAATTCCTCTAAAATCGCTGGTGGTTTGTACAATCCTGTAATTTTAAAGCGATTTAGTGAAGTATGGCAAGCTAAAGAACAACTTGATTTACTTTATAGTTTTTACGGCGATTTAGAACTTAAATTGAAGGTTAAGTTAGATTATAAATTGCCTTTACTAAGAATATTCTATTCCGTTGAAGAACAAAACAATTGGTTCACAGCTTCTGATAAACCTAATCTTTCAAAATTCCTTTCCACTAACTTGATTTCTAAAAAACTTGATGCTATATCATCTCCATTTAATTATGGTGAAGTTTTATATTCGGGTTATGTTGACACAGCTCTTTTATTAGAAAAATATAAAGAATTTTTAGTAAGCCAAAATCAATATCTTGAAGAAACATTTGATTATTCCCTTTTAAATACAAACGTAGATTATGTCGAATATAAAAATCTTAAAGCACGACACATAATATTTGCAGAAGGATTTGGAATGCTTTTAAATCCTTTTTTCTCTAATTTACCATTAGATGGAACAAAAGGCGAGTTACTTCTTATAAAAGCCCCAAATTTAAAACTAGACGTAATTGTAAAATCATCAATATTTATTATCCCAATTGGTAATGATTTATACAAAGTTGGAGCAACTTACAATTGGGAAGACAAAACAAATATCCCTACGGAAGCTGCCAAAAAAGAATTGACTGACAACTTAAAAGAATTAATTAACTGCGATTTTGAAATAATTGAACATTATGCTGGCGTTAGGCCAACTGTAAAAGACAGACGACCATTGGTAGGAACGCATCCCAAATACAATAAAATCCATTTATTAAACGGACTTGGAACTCGTGGTGTAATGCTTGCTCCAGCAATGGCAACAAGTCTTTTTAATCATATTGAAAATGATAAACCTCTAGAACCAGCAATTGATATTCGTAGGGTTAAGAATTTTGTTTCCAGTTTTTATCATAATGAATAAACATATTGATATAAATGTTTCTCGCAATTCTCGCCGTTACAGGCATTAAAACAATAATTCCTACAACAATTGCAATAAAAGTTGGTTTTACTGGAAAGTTTAAAATCACATTTGAAATCACAAAAATGGCTACACCAAGGGCTACTGTCAAACCATAACTAACATACATCGCTCCATAAAAAAAAGATGGCTCTATCATATATTGTGTATGACAATGGCTACAAGTTTCGTGCATTTTGTATAAATCTTTCAGATTGTATGGATTTTTTTCAAAATACATGCTTTCTTGATGACATTTTGGACAACTTCCTGTTAAAATACTATATAGTTTGGATCCTTTTTTTAACATTTGCAAAATATTTGTTTTACCATTAATTTGGTCATACAAATTTACGATTGAAAAGCTGATATCTAATTTAATATTGTCTTAAAATCAACACAATCTTTTAAACTATTTTAATGTTAAACATTCACAATTTATCGGTTTCTTTTGGTGGTTCTTATCTTTTTGAAGAAGTAACTTTTCGTCTTGGTTCTGGCGATAGAGTAGGACTTGTAGGAAAAAATGGCGCAGGAAAATCTACAATGCTAAAAATTCTTGCTGGCGATTTTAAACCAGATTCTGGACAAATTGCTACCGAAAAAGAAGTTCGAATGGGTTTTCTTCGTCAAGATATCGATTTTGAACAAGGAAGAACAGTTCTTGAAGAAGCTTATGAAGCTTTTACAGAAATTAAAATTGTAGAAAAAAAATTAGAAGAAGTAAACCTTCAATTAGTGACAAGAACCGATTATGAAAGTGATGCATATTCGCAAATAATTGAAGATTTATCCGATTATACACATCGTTTTGAATTACTTGGTGGATACAACTACGTTGGAGATACCGAGAAAATTCTTTTAGGTTTAGGTTTTAAAAGAGAGGTCTTTAACGACCAAACAGAAACTTTTTCTGGAGGTTGGAGAATGCGTATTGAATTGGCTAAATTACTTTTACAATCCAACGACATTTTGCTTCTTGATGAGCCAACCAATCACTTGGATATTGAAAGTATCATTTGGTTGGAAAGTTTTTTAAGGAATTTTCCTGGCGTTGTAGTAATAGTTTCGCACGATAAAATGTTTTTAGATAATGTAACCAATAGAACTATTGAAATTTCTCTAGGTAAAGCTTACGATTTCAACAAACCTTATTCAGAATATCTTGAATTGCGTCATGAAATTCGTGAAAAGCAATTGGCAACTCAAAAAAATCAAGCCAAGAAAATTGAGGAAACAGAAAAATTAATTGAGAAATTCCGCGCCAAAGCTTCCAAAGCATCAATGGCGCAATCGTTAATTAAAAAATTAGATAAAGTAGAACGAATTGAAGTCGATGAAGACGATAATTCGGTCATGAATATTTCATTTCCAGTTTCCAAAGTACCAGGGAAAGTCGTAGTCGAAGCCGACAATGTAACCAAATCTTACGGTGATAAAACCATCCTAAAAGATATTTCACTTTTGGTAGAAAGAGGCAGTAAAATAGCTTTTGTTGGACAAAATGGTCAAGGAAAATCTACTTTTATCAAAGCAATCGTAAACGAATTCGAATACCAAGGCGAAATCAAATTGGGTCACAACGTTCAAGTGGGTTATTTTGCCCAGAATCAAGCCGAATATTTAAACGGTGAAATCACGCTTCTGCAAACTATGGAAGACGCTGCAACGGATACCAATCGTTCTAAAGTTCGTGACATGCTGGGTTCGTTTTTATTTCGTGGTGACGATGTCGATAAAAAAGTTAAAGTACTTTCTGGAGGCGAACGTAATCGACTGGCATTATGTAAGTTATTGCTTCAGCCAATCAATGTATTGGTGATGGATGAGCCAACAAATCACTTGGATATAAAATCTAAAAACGTACTAAAAGCCGCACTTCAAAAGTATGAAGGAACATTACTTTTAGTATCGCACGATAGAGATTTCTTGCAAGGAATGTCCAATTTGGTGTATGAATTTAAAGACCAAAAAATCAAAGAATACCTTGGCGATATTAACTTTTTTCTAGAACAACGCAACATGGAAAACATGCGCGAAGTAGAGAAAAAAGACGTTGCAAAGAAAGACGCACCAGTTAGTAATTCTAAAGTTTCCTACGAAGATCAAAAGAAAAGTAAGTCACTTCAAAACCGCCTGAGCAAAGTAGAAAGTCAGATAAAACAACTAGAAATTGACATTCAAAAAGACGATAAAGAACTGGCTTCTAACTATGACAAACACTTGGAAAACGCAAGTTTTTTCATGGCATACAACAAGAAAAAAGCCGATTTAGATAAACTTCTTGCCGAATGGGAAACTGTTCAACAAGAAATTGATAATTTGTAATTTTTGGAGCTATTTCCAGCTTTACATTCCAATCTTGCTTTGTAAAAACTTTTTTTGCAAAGCTTTGCAGGAACTTCCGTTGGTCGTTCTGCAAAACTAGCAAAAAAATAGTTTTTACAAAGCAAGGATTTCCATTCTAATCTGGGCTAGAATTCGGTTAAATAATCAAACCTATTTTTTTAGAATGAGCAATTGCTTCCGTACTATTTTTAAAATAGCACACTTCAACATTCAAGGTTTCAATATTTTTTAAGGCAATTTCTGTTTTACTTTTTTTAGAATTTCCAGTTTGTCTAATGTAAACTGCTTTCACATTTACAGGAAATATTTTGCAAATATTCTCATATAAATAAGGATCATGCTGCGAATCATCGCCCAGAAGTGTGTATTGCAAATTAGGATAAAATTCCAATATATGTTTTATTTTTTCAAACTTATGGTTGTGATCACCACGACCAGTTATAAACAAATCGGTCAAACTGGTTTTAATATCTTTAAGCAATAAAACCGCTTTTGGCAATTTATTTATCTCTGTAAACTGAATAATAAATCGATACAAATTCCATTCACTACTAGAAACATAAAAAAAAGCATTTTCTTCTTTTTTATTAGTTCTTCCAGCCAAACTCAATGCCAAATAATGTGGAACAACATCTTCATAGACCTTACGGTCATAAACGTTTTTAAACAATAAAATATACAATTTCTTTAGAGGATTTCGAGTATGCGAAACCAAAAAAGTGTCATCAATGTCAGATATAAATCCAAAATTTCCTTCGTGTGGTCTTATGTAACTTGCTGTTTCTATAATTTCTTCATCTCCATCAAAAATACTTACACTGTAATTTATCCAACCATAATTCCTATTTTCTTGCAACGGAATGCAAAATTTAAAATACCCATCGTCTAAAGTTTTTGTATGAATTTTTTTTCCGTTTTGCTCTAGATAAACATCGGTATTGGCTTTAGTTGCAATACGAAACATTCTAATTACCGAAGTAGCATTTTTAAAATTCTTCTTTTGAAAATCATAATCTTCCTTAGAAGTTGGTTTAAAAACATGACCCATCACAATCAATTCTTGCTCGTTGGCATATCCGCGATATAATTTTAGAATGGGTTTCATTTAATTGCATATATTTGAAAGAGATTCACAAATTACAAATTTTTTAGCAATAGTAATCCATGACAGTAAAAAAGAAATACATTTTGGTGGTAAATCCAATTTCTGGCGATGTAGATAAAAGTGAAATTTTAAATAAAACTCTGGTTTTTGCCGAAGAGTATAATGTAGAAATTGTAGTTTATGAAACCTCGGGCGAAAACGACGAAGAAGCATTAAAAACGCTTTATAATTTGCACAAACCTGAACGAATATTGATTGCTGGTGGTGATGGAACTATAAAAATGGTTGGTGAAGCATTAGAAAAGCAAGATGTAATTTTCGGAATTATTCCTGCAGGTTCGGCCAACGGATTATCGGTAGATTTGAATTTGCCGTCTACAATTGAAGAAAATCTTTCGGTATCATTTCACAATCATTTTATGAAAATGGACATGATTTCAATAAACGGAAAAAAAAGTATACACTTAAGTGATTTAGGACTTAATGCTCAATTGGTTAAAAACTACGAAAACGGCTCAACACGAGGAAAACTAGGATATGCTTTGCAAGTAATTACAACATTAACTGAACTTGAGGAACCTTTTTTAGCCAAAATTGTAGCCAATAATGAAACTATAAAATGTGTTGCAAGGATGATTGTAATTGCAAATTCTCAAAAATATGGAACTGGCGTTACCATAAATCCTGATGGAGTAATGAACGACGGAAAATTTGAAATAGTGATTTTGAAAAATCTAGATTTACTAGTTTTTGGAAAAATAATAACAGGAAATATTCCAGTAAACTCTGAAGATGTCGAAATCATTTCTACCGACAAAGCAACAATAACTACTGCTTTACCAGTCAGTTTTCAAATTGATGGCGAATATATTGGAGAGGAAACACTATTAAATATTAATATTTTACCAGCTCAAATGAAAGTTGCCATTCCATAATTTATTTAAACGGATTTCGTTCCTGCCAAACCGTTTCGGGTTCTAGGTAGGTAAAAATTTTATCAATTTTTTTATCAATTATAGAATTGCTATGTTGCATTAAACCAAACATCTTTTGAGGTTTTGCGCCAACAGAACTTTTAATTTCTAACGCAGTTCTAGCAAAAATTATTTCCTTAAAACCTTTATTAATAGAGTAGGCGATCATGTCGTAAAGCATGTTTAGATACAGCATTTTTTCTTTTTGAATCGTGTCGTCATAACCAAGAAAATAGGTGTCCATTGCTTCGCCATTTTTTATTAAAGTGTTGAAGCCTATAAGCTTTTCGTCAAGGAAGTAGCCATAAAACAAAAATCTATCTTTTAAAGTTTCTTTAAAAATACTAAAATGATTCTTTGTTAAAAAGAAGGTATTAAAAGGTGCATTTTTTGCCACGTAAAAATATAAATCATAAATGGTTTCTTCGTGTTCAATAATGTCTTCTAGGTGTAATTTTCTTTTTTCAATTTCGGTTGCTCTTTTACGAGAACGTTTGTATTGATCACGGTATTTTTTAGACAATGAATCAATATAACTCTGCTCAGATTTCCACTCTTCTTTAATTTTAAAAACCATATTTGGTTGTGTTGAAAATTGATAAAAATCATCAAAACCAGCTTTTTTAAAATTAGAAATGTCAGAACTATCAAAATCTTTAAATGTAGTGATATGAACTTTTTTTCCTTTGGTTTTAAAAATTATTTTTAATGCATCAGATGCTTTTTTAAGTGTTTCAATAGCTTCTATTTTATCAATTTTATCAGAGAGAAAATACGCATTTTGACCCGTAAGCATGTTGTTTCCTATGAACAAAACATGAGAAGAAAAATTTTTAAAAACAAAATTTCTCACTTTAGATTTTATGCATTTATCTCTATCTCCAAAAGATTCTAATTTATTTAAATCTAAAAATTGTGAAAGTGCTATTCCAACTAATTTCTCCTCTTTATAAAGACCAATATAATGGCAAATCATGTTTTTTGGAGCCGATTTTTCAAGAATATGAAGATATTCTTGAGATAGAAAAATATTTTTAACAGCAAGTTCGTTCCAGTTGACAGGAATTTCACTAACTTTATGATAAATTGTAAAAGAAATAGATGGATTCAATAGCTTAAATTATAGTTTTCAAATTTAGTTAATTTAGTCTGTTTTATATTTAAATGCATTTAAAAAAATAAAAGTCATGGAAAAGTTATCAAAATTAGAAATCGAAAAGAGCATTAAAGCACTTAATAATTGGAATTTAAATGATAAAAAAATAGAAAAAAAATTTGAATTTAATGATTTCAGTGAAGCACTAAGTTTTATAGTAAGAGTTGGTCTTTTATCTGAAAAGCAAAACCATCATCCAGAATTGTTTAATGTATACAACAAAGTTTCAATTGCTTTATCAACTCATGATGCCGATGGATTGACCGAAAAAGATTTTAAACTTGCCGCTTCAATTGATAAAATAACATAAAAAAGCTCTTTGAAACAAAGAGCTTTAAATTAATGTAGGTAATAAGTTATATCAATTGACATAAAATTGAACCCATAATTGTGCAAGTAACTACCCAATACCCACCAGCAATTAAAGTGTATTTCCAACTTCTTCTTTCAAATAGAGCGCCAACGCCAATAACTGGTAGCGCAAAAAATAATCCAGTCATAAAACCATGTAAAGCACCATGTTTAAAAGTGCGAAACTTTGTTCCATAATCTGCTAAAAAAGCATTGTATGACGGAAGCGCTTTAGTTGCATCGCCTCCAACCATACCTAATGCTCCAGTTTGATGAATTACAAGAAATTGCATGATAACTGAAATGAAAAAAGCATAGATAAATGCCATTGTTAAAGTTGCAAACATGTTGCCTCCTTTAATTTTTTCCTCTGAAACCCCAGATTCTTTCATCCAAATGGTACCGAAAACTTTTGGGTTGTACCAAATAAATCCAACTACAAGCGACGAAAACGCTGATAATAAAAGTATTAATAATGTGTGCATAATTCACAAATTTTATTGATTAGTATAACAAATATATAATTTTATTTAGTTTTGATAATAATTTTTTTTGTAAGAAAAAAACTATTTTAACTCATAAATTTATTCAAAAAAATGCATTTCATCGATTTTATTTGCGTATAAACGATAATTTATGTTGTTTTACCTTTTTAAATAAATAATTATGAAAGCAACAATTACACTTTTGGCATCTTTGTTTTTCTCTGTTATAATGCATGCAGAAATTTCTGTGTCCGAAAAGAATGCCCTTTTGCAATTCAATAAGTCTACCAATGGAGAACAATGGAAAACAAAATGGAATTTGAATGCTCCAGTTACTTCATGGTATGGAGTAAAATTATTTAATGACAGAGTTGTTTCAATTGATTTGTCAGATAATAACTTGTCGGGTACAATTCCAGCTTCTATTTCAGATTTAAGATATTTAAATGTTTTAAATCTTTTTAAAAATCAGGTTTCGGGTTCTATTCCACAATCTATTGGCGAAATGAAATCACTTCAAGTTTTAAATATTTCCTTCAATAAATTAACAGGGACAATTCCAAATGAATTATCAAATGCAACCTCATTAAAAGAAATTGAATTGTTTATGAATGATCTTTCGGGTGAATTGCCAACTGCAATTGGTTTATTGACCAATCTTCAAACATTATCATTGTACAACAATCAAATTTCTGGAACGATACCAAATTCATTGTATGATTTAAAATCTTTAAAAGTTTTACAATTAAATAGTAATAAACTGGTTGGAAGTTTAAGTAATTCTATTTCTAAATTAGTTGCTCTTGAAAATTTAAGTTTATTTGATAATAAAATGAATGGTCAAGTTCCACTAGATATAGAAAAATTACAATATCTAACAGAAATGAATATTTCCTATAATAATTTTAATGGATTTGTTTCAAAAAAATTAGCTAAAAAAGATGTTTTAAGTATGACTATGATTAATGAGTATGGAGTTGCTGTAACGTTAAATGTTCATGTTGATAAAGACAAAGCAATAGTATCTGAAGAATAATTTTTAAGACATTTTCAAAAACCCTGATGAATGTTCATTAGGGTTTTTTTTGTGTTGTGTTTTAAATTTTTATATTTGAATCCAAATATGTAAATAAATACATATAAATAAAATTTTGTTTTTATGAATTCAGGTAAAAATATTCTATTAGTTGATGATCACATGGTCGTTAGAAAAGGAATTGAATTAATTTTAGGCTCTAATGTTTCTAACGCAACTATTTACAATGCAGAAAATTATGAAGATGCTTTAGAAATTGCGAAAGCTGTAAAAATAGATTTAATTTTGTTAGATATAAACATCAATGGTGTTGAGAATATCAAAATCATGAAACAAATTAAAGACATTCAACCTGCTATTAAAATTCTTATTTTTTCTTCACATGAAGAAAGTCAATATGGATTGCGCTACATTCAAAATGGTGCAGATGGATTTTTAAATAAAGATTGCTCCGAAGATAAAATTATTTCTGCGGTACAAGAAATTCTTGAAAAAGGAAGTTTTTACAGTGATGAAATAAGAAATAAACTTAAATCTAAAGTTGGAAAAAAACAATTAGTCAATTCAATAGAAAGTTTATCTAATAGAGAATTTGAAATTGCACAATTATTAATAACAGGACTTGGCAATTTAGAAATATCTAATAAATTGGATATTCAAATGTCTACAGTAAGCACATATAAAAATAGAATTTTCGAAAAATTAAGTATAAATAATGTTGTTTCTTTATCCGATTTATTTAAAGAAAACAATTTATAATTATGAATTCTAATTTGAACATATTGTTAGTAGACGACCATTTAGTGGTAAGAAAAGGAATTGAATTAATTATAAATGATTATTATCCAAATGCAACGATTTATAATGCTGAAAATTACCCAGATGCAATTGAAGTTCTAAAATCGATAGATATAAATTTAGTCGTTTTAGATATTATTATGAATGGCATTGAAAATGTCAACATTATGAAAGAAATAAGAATTGTACAAAATAAAACTAAAATTCTTATTTTTTCTTGTCACGAAGAAGAACATTATGGATTGCGATATGTTAAAAATGGTGCCGATGGATACTTACATAAATATTGCTCCGAAGATAAAATTATTGCAGCCTTTAAGGGTGTTTTGTCTTTAGGATATTATTACAGTGACGAAATTAAATTGAAATTAAAGAATAATAGAAATAAAAAACTTTCTACAAATCCGATTGATGCTCTCTCAAATAGAGAGTTTGAGGTTGCTAAAATGCTAATTGATGGTTGCGGAAATCTTGAAATAGCTAATAAACTTAATATTCAAATGTCTACTGTAAGTACCTATAAAAATAGAGTTTTTGAAAAGTTAGACATTAACAATATTGTTGCACTTTCATCATTCTTTAAACAGAATATCAACTAAGAATTAAAATATAAAATGAATTTACATAAGTATTTGTTTTTAAATGTCTTGAATTCATTGAGAATTGACAAGATGTAGTATTTATTCTACTAATAATTTTCATGCATGCCGCTTTTTTTTAAGTAAATTTTAACTATTTTCGCGTCCAAATTTAGTCTTGTGTGAAAGACTGAGTTTCGTGTAAATTTTTTTTTTACATTTTTTTTAACCTAAACATACTTAAGTATGCGAAATTTTACTTTTTTGAAAACAGGAATTATTAATTTAATTCTTGTAATGTTTTTCATGTTTTTGTCTTCAAATGTTTTTGCAGAAGGAACTCCTTCGGTTTCTCCAAATTCAACTGCAATTACATCATTACTATCTGCTCCTGATTTACTTTCAGGACCATATTACGGATGTGGTGAAGATAATCGAATTAAATTTTATGTAACTGACAACGTTAATGAAAACCTCTACTTTGGTTTTGATTTTAGAAATTACGTTGTTGGTGCTACCACTAGACAGAATAATGTTTATTGGAGAATTTTTAATCCTAGTGGCACAGTTGTAGCCTCTGGAAATTGGAATTCTACAATAGGTTCTGCAGGAAGTATTGATAATTATACGCAAGCAATAAATGGACCAAATATAGGTGGCATAACAACAGGATATGCACCATTAACTTTCAATCCAGTTGTAAATGGTGAATTCTATATGGAAATTTATCGAAGCAATGATGCTGGTGTAACACCAGACAATACAGCTGCTAATGGTAGAATTCATGCTCCATTTTTTGATTTAACTGTTGCTAATAATTCAGGAACTTTTGCTAAACATAATGGTCGTGTCTATTGTGATAGATGGAGTTTTTATGCCTGTGATCCTACAAATTTTGGTAATGTTGCTACGGCCAATTCTGAACCAAACCTATATGTTTATACGCCAGATCAGTGCGTAATGTTTGTTGATTTTCAATCAGGTTTACAACCAATTGCTTACAATGCATCTGTAAATAGTTACGGTGTTTCAACCGCAAGTACTTGGGATGTTACTAGAAAATCTGTTAATAGTGCCGTTGGACCAACATTGTTGAACGGGTATCACATGTTTTTAAATTCACCAGACGTAGGATTGTTTCCAGTTGGTGCAATTCCTGTAAATCCCTCTTTTTTATCTCCAGCAGTTACCGGTTGCGGGCCTTATATTATTCATTATAATGTTGCCGAAGCTGGTGATGTTCAATTGCTCTTAGACTTAAACGGTACGGTAGGTTATCAATCGGGAACTTCCGATTTGATTATTGAGGCACTTGGAGTTTCAGCAGGAAATAATACCATATCATGGAATGGTTTAAATGGATTAGGTGCTGTTGTGCCATCTGGTACGTCTGTAAACTTAGGTTTAACATTCCTAAAAGGACGTTTCAATCTTCCTCTGTTTGATGCCGAAATGAATAAAAATGGTATTAGAGTTTCATTACTTTTACCAGTTCCTATAGCAAATGCAAGAATGTTTTGGGATGACTCATTATTGACAAATGTTGGTGCTACTTGTGACGGATCTACTGGTGCAAATAACACTACAGGTGCAGGTATAAATAATTCTTTTGTTGGTTCTAATTCACCTGCTCACGCTTGGAGTGGAAATGGTAATCCTGCACAAACAATACCAGCACCACAAATAGGAATAAACGAAACAGACGGTTTTCAATGTTCTGACTTCGGAAATGTAAGAACAATAAACAGTTGGGGTTGGGGTTATTCTTCAGCATCTACTAACTTGAATTTAGTTTTAGGATGTGCAAATTTAGGAATAACTAAAACTGTTAATAATACCACGCCAGCTGTAGGAAGTAATGTAACTTTTACTTTAACAGCTTCAAATGCTGGTCCATCATTGAGCCCAAATACAATTGTTAACGATTTGCTGTCAGCTTCGTGTTATACATTTGTTAGCGCCACACCTTCAGTTGGTTCATATAATAGTGTTTCAGGTGTGTGGTCAATAGGTACTTTAGCAAATGGAGCCAATGCAACACTTTCTATTGTTGCTAAAGTTACAAGTCAAACTTCTTGTGGAAATACAGCAACAATAACTGGTGATCAAGAAGATCCAACGCCAGCAAATAATACTGCTACAGCTACTCCTGTCCCATTTATATCTCCAATTGATGCAATAAATGACAATGCAATAACTTTTAACGGTGCCACAGGTGGTACAACTGCAAGTAGTGTTTTAATTAATGATACTTTAAATAGCGCTCCTGTTAGTTTGTCAACTGTCACTTTAAGTGGTGTTAGTGTGCCTGCAGGATTAACTTTAAATCCATCAGGAACAATTACTGTTGCATCAGGAACACCATCAGGAACTTATTTAGTTGTGTATAAAATATGTGAAACACTGAATCCAGCAAATTGTGATAATGCAACAGCAACTATTATAGTCGCTACAATTGACGCTATTAACGATACGCCAACACCAATCAATGGAACTCCAGGCGGAATAACAACAAGTGTACTTGCAAATGACACATTAAATGGTTCGCCATTAGTTGCATCAGATGCTACTTTAACACCAGTTACGATTCCATCGGGATTAACAT
>NZ_JAYWFT010000003.1:0-18762 GCF_043778725.1 Flavobacterium sp.
ACTAATTTTATGCAATCTTCTTTAAATGCATAATCATATTTAACTTTTCTTTCCATAAAAAATGCCCCAAATAGTGTCTAACTTTTTGGGGCATGTCCATAAAAGGACTTTTTTCTAGTAGTGCTTTAGTGAATTTGACCTTTGCATCGGGCACCGTAAAAATACCTTTTAATAGCACCGACTTTGATACCAACGCTGAATTTAATAGTAGCACAAATACATTTACTGCCAAACAAGAAGGTATTTATAGAATAACTACACAAATAAAAGCGAACAGTTCAATTGCAATAGCTACCAATTTTGGCATTGCTGCTCTAAAAAACGGAACCGTATTCGCACGCAATAGTTTTGCAAATATTGGTGTTTTGGGTGTTAACATTACGCCACCAATTAGAGCAATAAATACTTTAATAAGTTTAAACGCCAACGATACCATAAGCTTCAGTTTAGTTAGCGATTTAGCAAGTGTTAGCATATTGGGAACATCTGAGGATTGCTTTTTTACAATTGAACAAATTCGATAAAAGAACAATAAATAGATATTTTTTAATAATATATCTAGAAATAAGTTAATTCATTAAAAAACTTTTATATTTTAGCATTTTAATAGCAACCCCAAATTTACTAAATGAGAAAAATGTTTATTGCAATGCTATTGGTAATTAGCCAATTAATTGTAGCACAAGAAACCGAAAACAACAAAGGTTTACTTACTACTACAACTTACAAATATGGACATAACGGTATGGAACTTATTGTTACAACCAAAAAAGAAACCATTATTATAAGTACGTTCAACTCTAAACTAGCCATTAAAGATGAAATTGCAGAAAAAATTTACAACTATTATAAAAATAATAAAGGTGCTTCAATAGAATCTGGCGATACCGTTATAATAAATGGAGACAAAGCCAAAGTAACCGGTAAATGTATTGTGAGAAAAAACGGCAAATTAATAGTTGTAGAATTCTATTATGAAAAAATAGAATGGCACTCTGGACTAACAGAATTGTATAAAAAAAATATTGGCTAAATAATTTAAGCCCAAACTATACGTAAGAATGCTCAATTAAATTGGAGCATTTTTTTTTGGTTAAAAATTTTAAAAAGAACAATTAAAAAAGTAAGAATTACCAATCATTTTAAATTAAAAAGATGTATTTAATCGGATTTATTTTTATTTTAACCGATTTATTCTTAACATTATATCATAAAAGATAATGTATTGTTCCTGTTTTTAAATAATAGATGTTTTCCCCAAATCAATCTATAAAACTTAACCTACAACTATGAGAAAAATAGTACTACTGATGCTACTGACTAGTTTCTATTCGTTGGCTCAAACTACCAAAAAAACAACGAATTACAGTTACGGAAAAAATGGAATAGAGTACATTACAAAAAGTAAAGACGAAACGGTTGTAGTAAGCACGTTCAATTCTAAACCTAAAATTAAAGATGAAATTGCTATAAATGTCTATTACTACTACAAAGAAAAAAATCCGAAAAGCGGAAACAAAATTTCAATTACTGCCAATGGCGCAACCGTAAAAGGAACCTATTTTATAAATAAAAAAGGAACACTAACCGCAGTTGAATTTCATTATGAAAAAATAGAATGGACAAACGGATTGACAGAAATATATGTCAAACCAAATACTACAATCACGGCTTCTATTGCAGAAAATGACAATTAAAACCCATTTTTAAAATAAAAAAACGCTCCACTTATAATAATGGAGCGTTTTTTAGTACAATTTTTTTTTATTATTATGCCAATCCAGCTGCAATTAAGTTCAATGCTGATCCAGCTTTAAACCATCCTATTTGGCTGTCGTTGTAAGTATGATTTGCAAGAATTACATCTTTTGTACCATCGGCATGAACAAATTCTAACGCTAATGCTTTACTTGGTGCAAAATCAATTAAATCTAAGAAGTTGATTGTATCGTCTTCTTTAATTTTATCATAATCGGCTTCATTAGCAAAAGTTAATGCCAACATTCCTTGTTTTTTCAAATTCGTTTCGTGAATACGAGCAAATGATTTTACCAAAACAGCTTTTACTCCAAGGAATCTTGGTTCCATAGCGGCATGCTCTCTCGATGAACCTTCACCATAATTTTGATCTCCAACAACAATACTTGGAACTCCAGCCGCTTTGTAAGCTCTTGCCACAGCAGGAACAGTTCCGTATTGACCTGTTAATTGATTTTTAACTTTATTGGCTTCTTGGTTGTAAGCATTTACAGCTCCAATCAACATATTGTTAGAAATATTATCCAAATGTCCGCGGAAACGCAACCATGGTCCAGCCATAGAAATATGGTCGGTAGTACATTTTCCAAACGCTTTAATCAATAATTTTACACCTGTATAATTTTTGCCATCCCAAGCATCAAATGGTGCTAAAAGTTGCAAACGCTCAGATGTTTCACTTACCAAAATTTGAACACCACTTCCATCTTCTGCAGGTGCTTGAAAACCGGCATCTTCTACATCAAAACCTCTCGTTGGAAGCTCATCACCATGTGGAGGATTTAATTTTACTGCTTCACCATTGTCATTCAATAAAGTATCTGTAATTGGATTGAATGATAAATCACCTGAAATTGCTAAAGCAGCAACCATTTCTGGCGACGTTACAAAAGCATGTGTATTTGGATTTCCGTCAGCACGTTTAGAAAAATTCCTGTTAAACGAGTGAACAATTGTATTTTTTTCTTCTTTATCTGCTCCAGCTCTATCCCATTGTCCAATACATGGACCACAAGCATTGGTGAAAACTTTAGTTCCC
This sequence comes from Flavobacterium sp., assembly GCF_043778725.1. Lineage (GTDB taxonomy): Bacteria > Bacteroidota > Bacteroidia > Flavobacteriales > Flavobacteriaceae > Flavobacterium. The sequence goes on from NZ_JAYWFT010000003.1 coordinate 2,798, forward strand.
ATTTTTTCAAACGTAGCGATAATTCCGTCTCTTTCTATAGTATATCTAATTTGTTCTGAACCTGGATTGATTCCAAACTCTGCCTTTGGAGAAATTCCAAGGGCAACAGCTTGCTCAACAATAGACGCAGCACGAGCCATATCTTCATAAGATGAGTTGGTACAAGAACCAATTAAACCCCATTCTACTTTTAAAGGCCAACCGTTTTTAGCAGCTTCTTCTTTCATTTTAGAAACTGGCGTTCCTCTATCTGGAGTAAATGGTCCGTTGATGTAAGGTTCTAATTCTGATAAATTGATTTCGATTAATTGATCAAAATACTGCTCAGGATTAGCATAAACCTCATCATCACCAGTCAAATATTTTGCAACTGTATCAGCAGCATCAACAACGTCTTGACGACCAGTTGCAGCCAAATACCTTCTCATAGAATCATCATATCCAAACGTTGAAGTGGTTGCGCCAATTTCGGCACCCATATTACAAATGGTACCTTTACCAGTACAAGACATATTCACCGCTCCTTCACCAAAATATTCAACAATTGCACCAGTTCCTCCTTTAACAGTAAGAATATCTGCAACTCTCAAGATAACATCTTTTGGAGAAGACCAACCGTTAAGTTTTCCTGTCAATTTTACACCAATAAGTTTTGGAAATTTCAATTCCCAAGACATTCCCGACATTACATCTACCGCATCGGCACCACCAACACCAATGGCTAACATACCCAAACCACCAGCATTTACAGTATGCGAATCGGTTCCAATCATCATTCCACCTGGAAATGCATAATTTTCTAAAACGATTTGGTGGATAATTCCAGAACCTGGCTTCCAGAAACCAATTCCGTATTTATTAGAAACAGACGAAAGAAAGTCAAAAACCTCTTTAGACTGAGAATTTGCGACAGCCAAATCGGTAGTTGCGCCAACTTTAGCCTGAATTAAGTGATCACAGTGAACCGTTGTAGGAACAGCAACTGTTTTCTTGCCAGCATGCATAAACTGTAATAATGCCATTTGAGCTGTTGCATCTTGACAAGCAACTCTATCTGGAGCAAAATCTACATAATCTTTTCCGCGAGAGAACGATTGAGAAGGCGTTCCTTCCCATAAATGGGAGTATAAAATCTTTTCTGAAAGTGTTAATGGACGACCAACTAATTCACGCGCTTTATCCACACGTTCAGCCATAGTTCCATAAACTTTTTTAATCATTTCAATATCAAAAGCCATAATAAAAATAGGTTTATTTGTTTGCTGAGCAAATTTAAGGAATTCTATTCATATTTAAACTATTTTCAACAAAAGTCAATTTTCAAAAGATTATTAATGTCAAAAAGTGATTTTTAGTACTTATTTTTAAATAATTTTAAGAAAAGATTTAAAATTTTACACAATTGACAATTTAAGGTAGTTTTTTTATCAAATTCGGAATTCAAAGTTTATAAAAATCAGAATTAAGAATTAAGAATGTTTCTAAATTATACCATACCAGGACAAAAACACCATACGAATAGTCGTTTTAAGCCAGCAAAACTTATTTTATTACTTTGCAAAGAGTTTCAAATTCACCCAAAAAAAACACTCTTAAAAAATAATTCCCAAAAAAAATATCAAAATAAATTTTATTTCTAAACAATTTATTTAACTTTGTGCTTCAAAGTACTTTTAATTTAATTATTTAAAAATGGAAACAAGTAGTCAAACATTAAAAAATTATCTTGGTAAAACCGGTGTAATCATCAGTTTGGTTGTGACAATTGTTAGCACAATGCTTCTTACAATTTCGCTTTTAGGAATAGAATTCAAATATGAAGCCATAGAATCTTTGTGCTTTTTTAGTCTAATTTTCGAATTTATATACGGTGTAACGCTTTCATTTAAAATATTAAAAAATAAAGAAAAATACCATCATTTAATTCCGTTTCTGTTTCTAAACTGGTTTATTGGATGTTTCTGCACCAACATTTTTATCAATATCTTTGAAAACCTTCCTGTTTGGGTTTATGTTGTTACATTCCTATTTTGCATCTCAAATTTCTTTATATACAGCAATTACAAAAATAAAATTACAACACCACTAGCCTATTTCACTAACGGCTTTTCCTTTTTATTAATAATCTATTACACCATTTATCTAATTCCGTTTGTACCCATTTCAACCATCGGAATCCTCGCTTTAGGTTTAGGATTTTATGGTCTAGTACCCATGATCGTCTTTGCAAGTCATTCCTTTTTGTTAGTGAAAGTACTACCCGAAAATAAAACCAACAGCTTTTATTTTGGTTCCGGTTTTGCAATTGTAGTACTTAGTTTGATAATTTTTATCATCCAATTGAATCGCGAAAGCATCAAAATGTCTCAAAATTCAATCACTAAATCATTCGAGAAAACCAACGAAGATTTACCTACTTACATTACAATATCACAAAATTTAAAACCCAATTTTTGCAATGAAATCTTGCTTAAAAAAGGAATTGTTTATCAAAGTACCGATAACTTTTTTGAATTTAGAGGATTCGATAATTTTGGAGGAAAACAATACAACGAACGAAAAATACACAATCCGTTTGTGAACATTGCCTACTTCTTTTGCAAGGAATTAAATTTAAGTGCCGACGACCGAATTAACATTCTAAAATCGAATTTTGACAAACGTCTTGAAACCGAAGAGCAATTGTGGAGTGGAGAAGATTTAATAACCAAAAACATAAAAGAAGACGTCAAAATCTTCGCCAACAACCGACTTGCTTACTCCGAAATAACAATGGACATTGCCTGCGACAAAGATTCGTGGGGACAAAAAGAAGCCATTTACTCGTTTCAATTACCAGAAGGTTCGGTGGCGACTTCGTTATCACTTTGGGTAAATGGCACCGAACGAAAAGGCATTTTAACAACCAAAGAAAAAGCCCAAGCGGCTTACAAACAAATTGTTAGAGTAGAAAATCGTGATCCTTCACTGATGCAATGGAAAGAAGGAAATAAAGTGATAGTTCGTATTTTTCCAGTTAGCAAAGACCTGCCAAGAACCTTCAAATGTGGCTTCACAACACCACTGAAAGTAGAAAAAAACAAAATGATTTACAGAAGCCTTAACATAAAAGGGCCAAATATTTCTGGAGCCGAAACGATTTCGAGAATTCAACTGGTTGGTAATGCCAAATTTGAAGCCGATAAAGATTTCAAATTAGTAAACAACTTCTACATCAATGAATCTAGAGGTTTAGAAGATTGGCAAGCAGTTGTAAAAACAAATAACGATGCGTTCTCCAACGCATTTGTATGGAAAGACAAAACCTATCAAATTAAAGAAATTGAAAAACAAGACAGTCCGTTTACGCCTGTTGAGATAATTTTAGATTTGAACAATTCTTGGACAATTGACGAAATAAAAACACTTTTAAATTTGAACAATAAAAAATACTTTGTGTATCTAAACAATGAAAAACAACAAATTACTAACGCCAATGCTGAAGAAATTGTATCACAATTTGAAAACTTACAGTATTCCTTACCGCCACTTTATAAACTTGCCGAAAATAGTTTGGTTGTCACAAAATGCGGAACGTTCTCTGCCAATTTTGAAGAATTAGAAACTTCCAATTATTTGAAAAAAATAAAATTAGGAACCAAACAAAGAAATCTAAAAGTCATCAACATATCAGAAGAACTCAATCCGTTTTGGCAAACCATCAAAGAGCAAAAATATGTTGAATACCTAAAATCGGATTTGAAAAATGCTGTTAAACTGATTCATGACAATCAATTCACAACACTAAAGACAGCCGAAAACTTAGTCAATATTGAACCTGCAAACATTGCAATTGAAGAAAATCCAAAAACAGGACAATCAATCAGCAACGGATCCAATCATATTTATAGAATGTATGCTTTTGGAAAAGTTCTAGACGAGCAAGTAAAAATCCAAGCCGACAGTTTAGCCAACAACCACTACGTAGATTTAGCAAAAGATGCCAATATTGTAACACCAATTTCGTCGCTAATAGTTTTAGAAACCGATGCCGATTATGAAAAAAATGGCATTGAAAAAAATATAAACACACTAGGAAATGCGTCAATAAATAATGATGGTGCAGTTCCAGAACCTTACGAATGGATGATGATTATTACGGCTTTAATAGCACTAGGATGGTATTATAAAAAAACTAAAAACCAAGTTGCATAAATGAAATTGCTATCCCAAAACAAAACGTTGCTTCTAGTTGTTACGCTAATTTTATTATTGGCAATGAACTACAATACCGTTAATTTCGGAATTGAAAACGATTGTATTGGGATAGTTTTTTCTATACTACTATTTGTTGTTGGCAGCCGAAAAACAAATTTTAAAGTCAATTATTTTGTTGTAACACTACTGCTTATTTTTGAGTTTGTGAGTTACCGACTGCACACCAAATCGCTGCATTTTTTGGCTTTACTGCTTTTGGCTTGTCTTATTTATTATAATTTCACAAAAAAGTTTTCATATGTAGCGTTCATTTGTATTTTACTCTTTTCGTCCATTTTCAATAAGTTTTTCGAACATTTAACTACCGAAATCAAGCAAACTTTGTGCTACGGTGTTTATCTAACTTTAAAAAACTTCATGACAATTGATAGAATTGAAGGCGTAAATTTTTATCTAAACGGAGCAAAAATAACCATCGACACAGCCTGTATGGGATTGTCAATGTTTAAAACCGGATTGTTAACAGGTGCCATTTTATTGTCATTGGAAGAACGAAAAAACAAAAAATACTTTAGCGTTGTTCAAATTGTAGTTTTCTGTAACCTGATTATTATTCTCAATATAATTTCCAATTATTTTAGAATTGTAACCCTTATTTTACTGCAATGCACGCAAGAAAATGTGTTGCACCACACTGTGGGAATGTTATGTTTTATAGTCTATCAAGTTTTACCAATGCTTTGGATTATTCGTTATTTTCAACCTAAGAAAGAAGAAATAATTGTCACCAATACCAAATCGAACACGCTAGTAAGTGTACTAATGATTGCAGTTATTTTTGTCACAAGTTTAGAAATGAAAAAAGAGAAAAACGATGACATTCTACAAGGTTTAAACCCAAAATACAAAATTGAAACAGGCAAATGGATTGGTCCGGAAGTTTTTAAAATTGAAACGCCCAATAAACTCATCTACATTAAAACTCCGTCACACAAACCACTAATTTGCTGGACAGGAAACGGCTATAAAATTATTCAAACAAAAGAAGTTAGTATTGAAAACCAAAAAATTTGGTACAATGTAATGGAGAAAAACAATATAAAATACGCTTCCTATTGGTGGTACGAATGTGGCAATAAAAAATATACTTCGTTTGTAGAGGTTATGTTTATGAAACTCCTTTACAACAAACCCATCAGATTAATAAATGAAACTAGTGTTTTGAAGTAGTACTATCTCTGAAGTTTTGCCCATTCAATAATTTGTGGATAGAGTTCTGCAACAGTTTTGGTTGGGTTTTTTTTCTTATATTGTTTCCTATAAAAACTTTATTAGTAGTGGTTGCATGTAATTATAAACATAGCTTTATAAAAAACAATTCCAATTCCTAATCGACAGTTTTAAAAAAAAAAAACAAATTCAAAACATTTCTGTAATCTTTAATAGCGTGTTATTAAATTATCTTGTAAATTTAATAGTACTCGGAAACAATGAAGCAGTGGCATTGAAAAACAATTGTTTATCATCGATTTCCCAAATTAAATTATCATTGATGCGTGAAAGATAAACCTTACTAACAGCACCACATCTCCAAACAGAACTAATCTCAGACAAAAAAACAGAAGTTGTGTTCAAATTCTTTTTATTTTCAAAAAAACCACCAGCAATATAATTAGCTTTAGTAAAGGGTAAAGTATTTATTAAGGTATCATTATCTTTAATTAATCTAAGATTTATATAAATACCGTCTTGCTTATTTTCAACGTCAAATTGCTTATAAATTTCCAAATTAATTGCATATTTAGAATCTTTGAAAAACCATTTGCCTAAAAATTTTTCAAAAACATTGTTCCTATCTTTAAATACATAATTATCATAATTAGAATCATTAGCATTTGAAAGTTCCATTTTTCTTTCAACTGGCATTAATATTTCCTGAGAAAACAATCGTGAAGTAATTAAAATTAAGACTACAAAATATTTCATGATTAGGTTAATTTGATAGTAACTATTTGATAACGAAGTGAAATTTAAAATAAAAAAAAACTCTAGATTAAGTATTGAACCTCACCTTAAAAAATGCTTTTAGTTTGGTAATTAATTTTAATTAATTAGATGATATTTTTTTATTATAGTATTGTTTTTTGAAAATTCTATTACTTCTTTAATAATTTCAAATTTATCATATTCAAGTTCTATTATGATTCTATTGTCTGTATTTACTATGCCATATTTGTGGTTTTTAAAAACAATGAACGCATCTGAAAGATAAATATTTTCTATTATTTCATACTCACAAGGAATTATAATTTTATTCTTATAATTAATAACTCCAAATTTTCCCTGATGTTTAATTATTTGATTTGAGCTTTTTGGGTACTCTTGAACATTTAGATAGTCCATGAATTCTTCTGATAAAACAGCTTCTTCGTGATATTTTAAATTTTCTAGAGTAATAATAAATTGATTATTGTTATTTGAAGCAAAAATTGAATTCTCAAAAACATTATAAAATTTATAATCTTCTTTTAAAAGCTTTTCTCCATTTTTAAAAAACAAACCGTTTTTATTTTCGCTATTTTGAACAAGATAATAAGAATTAAACAAAGTTCGGATATTTTTATAACGTATTGGAATAATTTCATATTCCAAATTCGGATTAATTACACCAAATAAATTATCTTTTTTTACAATGTAATTATTCCCAAGATTATTACCGTCTAAAGAAACAACATCATCAAAATAACTAAAATAAATATCGTCGTAAACAAATGGTTTTACTATTGAATCATCCATAGAAATAAAACCTTTTTTACCATTACTTTTAGCAATAAAGAAAGATTTTACTTGTTCTATTGCATCATATTTACATTTAATAATAAATTGTCCTTTAGAATTTAGTATTCCTTTTTTGGAATTTAGTTTGTCTTTAACCAAAAACAAACCGCCATTTAAAATTTTTTCGAAACTATAATTTTTAATTGATTTTAAAACAATATTTCCTTGATTATCAATTATAAAATTTGAATTATTTAAAAACATTGCTATTGCCATGTTATTAGTGAAATTTGAAATTTCTGAAAAATTTAAATCACTAATAAGTTTTCCTTTAACATCATAAAGATAATTTCTTTCATTTATTTCTGCAATAATTAAATTATTGTCAAATGAGATATTGTCAAATTTATTTGGTAAAATTATATTATTAAGAGTATCTAAAACTCCAGACTTATTATCTTTTGAAACTCTTATTAATCCTTCTTCAAAATAAAAGACATCATCATATACAATTGGAATTTTAATATTTCCTCTTAAATCGATGAAACCTCTTTTGAATTTTGTGTTTACACTATTTCCAACTTCAAATAGATTTTTGAGTTTTTTATTGTTATGAATGAAAGAAAAAATAGGTTTAATAATAACATTTCCAATACTATCTATCACACCCATTTTTTTATCGAAAGTTCTAAAAACTGCATAATTATTTTCAAAACCATAAACATATTCATATTTATTGTTTTGTTTTAATTTCTGCCCGATAATGTCAAACCTTTTTTGACACATTGAAATTAAAGGAAAAAGCAAAAGAAAAAGCTTGAGTAATTTCATAATTTCATTTTTTTTAAGATTTTTGCAGTTTATAAAAATAGCTAATAAATGATATTAATAAACTTCAAACTAATTATTTTATTGCACTATACTTTTCATCATTAATCCATTGCTCGTAAAATAATATGGTATAAACCAATTTTGTATCAATTTTATCAAGCAACTAATATACTTCCAAACATAAAAAAAAGGTCTTCAATTACCTACCGTCACTTCGAGTGTTTCATAAAATGCGCTTAGCTTTTTAGGAAATGTATCGAGAACTTAGATAAGACAATGCTCTTACACAATCTAAGTCTTAATTAAAAAAAACATCAATTACCTACTGTCACTTCGAGTGTTAACAAATCAATATTTGATATTGAAAACCTGCAAACCGCTACTCCAACAATCCTTTATGAGTAAGTTGAAAGTTAAAATAAAGTACGAAATAAGCCAACACACCAACCATTATAAACAACAAAATCTTTTTATACCAAGTAGCATAAAAAGATTTTAATTGTAATAAATATAAAATTCCGATAACTATAAAATACAGAAATGTGTTGAAAAACAAGTAAACAACTAGCAACACTAAAATTGCTGAATCATTCATACCTGTTAAAAAAAACATCTTACAACAATGTATCAATAATCATTTCTTCTGTTATTCCTTCGGCGTCGGCTTTATAATTTTTGATGATTCTGTGTCTTAATATTCCGGTAGCAACGGCTTTAACATCTTCAATATCCGGAGAGAATTTTCCGTTAAAAGCGGCATTAGCTTTGGCAGCCAAAATCAAGTTTTGTGAAGCTCTTGGACCTGCACCCCAATCTAAATAATTTTTAATGTAATCGTTAGACAACGGATTGTTAGGTCGCGTCTTACTAACCAAAGTCACTGCATATTCTATAACATTATCGGCTACAGGAATTCTGCGAATCAAGTGTTGAAAATCAATAATTTCTTGTGCCGAAAATAACGGATTTATAGTTGGTTTAGCATCAGATGTGGTGCTTTTTACTACTTCTACTTCTTCGGCAAACGATGGATAATCTAGTTTTATGGCAAACATAAAACGGTCCAATTGCGCTTCTGGCAAAGGATACGTTCCTTCTTGCTCAATTGGATTTTGAGTTGCCAATACAAAATAAGGTAAATCCAATTTATAGTTATGCCCTGCAATAGTTACCGAACGCTCTTGCATAGCTTCTAATAAGGCAGCTTGCGTTTTTGGTGGCGTTCTGTTAATCTCATCGGCTAGAATAATATTAGAAAATATGGGTCCTTTAATGAATTTAAATTGACGGTTTTCATCAAGAATTTCACTTCCTAGGATATCCGAAGGCATCAAATCGGGTGTGAACTGAATACGCTTAAAATTCAAACCCAATGCTTGCGAAATAGTATTTACCATTAACGTCTTAGCCAATCCAGGAACACCAACAAGAAGTGCGTGTCCGCCAGAAAAAATACTAAGTAATATCTGATCAACAACAGCGTCTTGACCAATGATTATTTTGGAAATTTCTTTCTTAAGTTCAAGCCTTTTTTGAACCAGATTTTGTATAGCTGTAACGTCTGACATATTAAATTTTAGATATTTAAATGATAAAATTGGATTCTAAATTCTGGATCCTCAAATCTATTTTTTTAACCAATTGTTAGTAAATACACAATCCTTGTACTCACCGTTAATCTTAATGTAAGTTTCTTTAATTTTATCTTCCGACCATTTTGCAATTGCGTTGATCTGTTTTTCTTTAAGTGCCAATTCTTTTATTTTTATAAAATCTTTACTAAAATCGGCAACGTGATCTTCAATTTTATTAGTAACCATGATAATTTTATATTTTTTACCACCTTTTTGATCTTCGTCCAAAATCACCGCAGAAACATCACCGCTTTTCATGTTAGAAACTTGAGCATAAAACTCAGGATCCATTTTAGTCAATTCAAAATGTGTATCTTGCGTTTTCGGATTTACCAAAGTTCCGCCATTAGCACGTGTTTCTTTTTCGTCCGACATAGTTCTAGCGGCATCGGCAAATGAAATTTCTTTATCAAGAATACGTTTTTTAATAAGCTCAATTTTATCTTTAGCATCTTTTAGCGCCTCTGGAGTTACTTTAGGTACCATTAAAATATGACGCAATTCCAAATCTTGACCTTTCACTTTTTCCAAATAGATGATATGAAATCCAAATTCTGTTTCAAAAGGTTCCGAAATTTCACCTTCTTGAAGTGAAAAAGCAACGTCCTTAAATTCTTTTACAAAGGGTGTTTTTTTATTTATTTTATAAAACCCACCACTAGATCTTGACCCTGGATCTTCAGTATACAAAACAGCTTTGGTAGTAAAGCTTGCTCCTGCTTGAACTTGTTTCTTGATTTCTTTAAGTCTATCAATAACTACTTGCTTCTCGGCATCCGACACTTTTGGTGTAATTACAATTTGTGCCATTTCCAGCTCGGCACCAATAACAGGACGATCTGTCTCTGGAATTTTTTTAAAGAAATTTCTAGTTTCCTCTGGCGTAATTTGAATTGGATCTACAATTTTCTTTTGCATTTCTGACGCCAATTTTTGCTGCTTCAAAATCTCAAACAATTCTGTTTTAAATTCGTCTTCGTTGTTCTTCTTGAAATACTTAACAACATTATCCATAGATTTCAATTGCTCAACCATATAATCAAGCTGCTGATTCATCTTCTCTTTTACCTCTTCATCTTTTACAACAATAGAATCTTGAATGGCTTGGTGGGCATACAATTTATCTTCTAGCAATTTACCCAGCATTTGACATCTAGTAATATCTTTAACCGAGTTTCCTTGACTTTGAATTTCAAGAAAAGCCTTGTCAATATCAGAATCCAAAACAGTATAGTCACCAACGGTAGCAATAATTCCGTCAATTCGTTGCTTTTTTTGCTGTTGAACTGGCTTTTTATCTTGCTCTTTATCTTTAATTATCTCTTGTGAACTTGCGTAGAAACCAATTAAAAAAAGGAAAATACTTAATGCGTTTTTTTTGTTCAATACATTCATCATTACTCGATTGTTATTTTTTAATTTGTTTTTTTACTTTTTCAAAAGTGTCTTGATTTACCTTTACTGTAAACTCTTTTCTAAGTTCATTTACCCAGTTCAACTCTAAATACTGTTGATAATCATTCACTATTTTTCCTTTGCATTCTTCAAATGTTTTTATGCCAGCAGGAATAACTTTATTGATCTTAGTTATAAAATAATAATCGCCTTTATTGGTTATTTCAGACAATCCTAACTCTAGTTTTGTTCCTTTCGGTAGTGCATCTGCTCCTTCTTCATAAACACCTTCATACGACATTACTTTAAGAACTTCTTTAGTGTTGAATTTCTCTTTTATATCTTTGGGTGTTTGTTTTTTCTTTAACATTGCCAAGACACTTTTCATTGTCTCTAAGTCAGTAGAGGAATATATTTCTGTATTAACTCTAGTTTTCCAAAGGTGTTTTTCTTTTTGAGTTTCATAATAGGCTTTCAATCCAATAGTATCGGTTTTAGAACGCTGCCATATTTCTTTATCCATCAAGTCAAAAAGCAATAAACCATCACGGTATTCTTCCATTACTGCGGCAAAATCTGGAAACTCGTTTTCGAGATTGTCATTATTATATTGATTGCGTTGATCGTCTGCAAAGTTTTCATAAAGTTTATCGACCAATTTATCTACAGGTTTTACAGTAATATTCGATTTTTGTTGAGAATATACATAATCTAAAAAGGTTGTCCCGGTCAGTTTCTTAGTACCAACAGTAAATAAAGTACCCGAAAAACTCTTGGCATTCTCAGGAAGCGTCCATTTTCCTTCATAGAAATCGTTAGTAACCAATTTCACTAAGGATGAATACAGTTTTGAATCTCGCTTGGTTGGGTATTTTTTTCTAAGTTTTTCTGTCAATGAATTTGTTATCAATCGAGAACGATCGTCTTTGCTAATTTTATTCTCTAGCTCTACTTTAGAATCATCATACGATTTTATTGGAAATTTATCCAACAACTTTACAATATGCCATCCAAATTGTGACTCAAATGGAGCCGAAATTGGATGCTCTTTGGTCAATGAAAAAGCTTGATCTTCAAATTCATCTGAACTTAATTGACCCGAACTAAACCTACTTAGAACACCACCTTTAGACGCAGACGATTTATCCTCAGAGAATTGTTTTGCAAGTTCTTCAAACTTTTCACCTTGCTGAATCTTTTTGTAAATGGCGTCAATAGTACTTTTAGCAGTCAAAGAATCTGCTGCTTCTTTAGGTTTCATAATCATAATGTGAGCTACAGTAATCTCTCCTCTGTTGTCTCTAATGTCATTTACCTTAATTATATGATAACCAAATCTTGTTCTAACTATTTTAGAAACACTTCCAAGAGGCGTATTAAAAGCACCACTCTCAAAGGCATAAACCATTTTAAAACTGGTAAAATAACCCAAATTACCTTTGTTCTCTTTAGCAGATGGATCTTGAGAAAATTCTAGTGCTAAGGCTCCAAAATCCTCACCTTTAACTACTCGTTCTCTAAGGCTACTAATTTTTTTATAAGCAGCCAAAGTGTCGGCCGGAGTCGCATTCTCGTCAACCAAAATAAGAATATGAGATGCATTAACCTCTTTTAATAGTCTTTTATAACCTTCATCAACCAGTTCTTTTGTAACTTTAGAATCTGTAGTGTAGTTTTTAGAAAGTTGAATCCTGTAGCTTTTAAGCTCGTTTTGATATTGCAATCCGTCTTGGAGACCAAGTTTATTGGCTTTGTTAACTTTCAATTTATAACCAACAAACAAATCTAGATATTGATTCAAATCTTTCTGAGATTCATCTTTAACTAAATCTAAATTTTTATTGTAAACTCTAATAAACTCATCGGTATAATACGGTTTATCATTAATAGTAAATAAAACTTCTTTCGAATTATTTTGTGCTTTTGCAGTAAAAGCCAACCCTATAAACAATCCCAAAAACAAATGTTTCAACTTCATTATCTATTTTTTTTAAATAAGTACTGTTAAAATTATATCTAATTACGCAACAGGTAAAAGAATAATTACAATCAACAAAAGTAACAAATCGAGTGTATTAAACAAGTATAGCAACTACTATTAACAAAATTTTATTAACAGATTCTGTAGGATAAGATTTTGAAAAGTCATTAAGCATTAGTTATTTATTTAATAAATAGTATTTTTGCAATCCATTATTACAATTATGAGCTTTTCAAAAGAAATATTACGTCGCAGAACTTTCGGTATTATATCACATCCCGATGCCGGAAAAACTACTCTTACAGAGAAACTTCTACTTTTTGGAGGTGCAATTCAGGAAGCTGGAGCTGTAAAAAATAACAAGATAAAAAAAGGTGCTACCAGTGACTTTATGGAAATAGAACGCCAAAGAGGAATTTCTGTAGCAACCTCTGTATTAGCCTTTATCTATAAAGACAAAAAAATAAACATTCTTGACACTCCTGGACACAAGGATTTTGCCGAAGACACCTTTAGAACACTAACTGCCGTTGATAGCGTTATTGTGGTAGTTGACGTAGCAAAAGGAGTTGAAGAACAAACAGAGAAACTTGTTGCTGTATGTAGAATGAGAAAAATTCCAATAATTGTCTTCATCAATAAACTGGATAGAGAAGGTAAAGATGCCTTTGACTTGATGGACGAGGTAGAAAAAAAATTGGGACTTCATGTTACACCGCTTAGCTTTCCTATTGGAATGGGTTATGATTTTCAAGGCATTTACAACATCTGGGAGAAAAACATCAACCTTTTTAATGGTGATAGCCGAAAAAATATTGAAGATACCATTGCCATATCTGACATCAATAGTCCAGAGCTAGAAAAACTTATTAAAGAAAAACCAGCCAACAAACTTAGAGAGGAACTAGAACTTATAGAAGAGGTTTACCCTAAATTTGACAGACAAGAATACCTTGATGGTAATTTGCAACCTGTATTTTTTGGCTCCGCTTTAAACAACTTTGGCGTAAGAGAATTATTAGATTGCTTTATTGAAATTGCGCCTACACCAAGAGCAAAAGAATCGGACACTAGGTTGGTGAAACCTGAGGAAGAGAAACTATCCGGATTTGTTTTTAAAATTCATGCCAACATGGATCCAAAGCACAGAGACCGACTAGCCTTTATAAAAATTGTTTCTGGCACATTTGAACGAAACAAACCCTATCTTCACGTGCGACTAAATAAAAGTTTGAAATTTTCAAGCCCAAACGCATTCTTTGCAGAAAAAAAAGAAATTGTAGACATCTCCTATCCCGGTGATATTGTTGGTCTTCACGATACTGGAAATTTTAAAATTGGAGATACTTTAACCGAAGGCGAAATAATGAACTTTAAAGGAATACCAAGTTTCTCTCCAGAACACTTTAGATACATCAACAATGCCGATCCTATGAAAGCCAAACAACTTGAAAAAGGTGTAGACCAATTGATGGATGAAGGAGTTGCACAACTCTTTACACTAGAGATGAACAACAGAAAAATAATTGGTACCGTTGGCGCGCTTCAATATGAAGTAATACAGTACAGACTAGAACATGAATATGGAGCAAAATGTACTTACGAGAATTTTCCAGTTCACAAAGCATGTTGGGTAAAACCAGACGATGTGAAAAATGAAGAATTTAAAGAATTTAGAAGAGTAAAACAAAAATTTCTAGCACACGACAAATACAATCAATTAGTATTCCTAGCAGATTCCGATTTTACAATTCAAATGACGCAAAATAAATACCCTTCTGTAAAACTATTTTTTACGTCAGAATTTGATTAATTATTTATAAAACTACTTCGATTTCGAGCAATAACTTATGCATTTTGTCGAATTTATGAATTTTTATGATTACTAATTCAAAAAATGATTTTATATTTGCAACTGAAATAAATAGTTTATGAAGAATATAATAAAATTTAGTCTGTTAGCAGTTTTCATGTTTTCCGACTTCGTAATGTTTGCAGATCCAGGCGATGATGACAATAATGGTGGTGGAGGATTAGAAGGTTCAGACCCTGCTCCTGCTCCAATAAATGGAAAATTAATAATCCTACTTGTTTTAGGAGTAATATTTGCCTTTTACAAAATAAAAAGTGCTCTTAAAAAAGCATAACTAAAATATAATTACAGTTAAAACCATTCCTCTACCGGAATGGTTTTTTTTATTAAACTAACAACGACAAGAAACAATACACAAAAAAAAGAGTATAACGATACCACTATCGCTATACTCTTTTTGCTATATATAAAACGGCTACTAGAATAAAATTTACAATATAAAGACAGCTTCTTATCATACCAGCCTTCATAAGTCCAAAAGCCGGGCAATTACACTACACCACTTTTCTACATAAAAAAACCTCCTCAATTTCTTGAGGAGGTTTAAAATAAATAGATTTTTAATAGCTAAAACTATCTTTTAATAACACGTAGTGTTTTAGTATTTACACCTTGAGAAACAATTACATTGTAAACTCCAGATGGATAAGCATTACCAACTTCAAATGATTGAACATCTGATGCCGATACACTTCTATCTTCTACTAATTTACCTAACATATCGTAAACTCTAACTTGCAAGTTTTCATCACTAGATGTTTTAACATCCAATTTAAAGTTCTCAGCAAATGGGTTTGGATAAGCTAAAGCCTCAAATGATATAGTTGAAACTTCCAATACAGCAACCTCAGTTGGAATCACTCTAGAAACACCAGGTACAATAATAGTACAAGTTTTACTGAATGGACCAAAATTTGATTCACTTGGCATTTTAACAGCTACCTGTACTGAATAAGTTGTTCCTGCAACTAAGCCAGGGAAGTTATTCAATGTAAATCTGTTTAATGCATTATCAAAAGCAAAGTCATAACCACTTGCAGCATTAAATACTCTAAATCTGTAAGTAGTAGCACCAGATACAGCATCAGCCATAATTAATTCTGTTGGTCCTGTTACAGCATAATCATCACATTGTGTCAATCTAACTTGTGTCGTTGGATACGCCGGTGTGGTAATTATACACGCAACATTGTAATCTAAATAACTTCCGTCTGTGTTTCGCAATGCTACTTCTACCCTGTAACTAGTGGCATATAAAATACCAGACAATTGTGTC
>NZ_JAYWFT010000004.1:0-2781 GCF_043778725.1 Flavobacterium sp.
AAAGTTATTCTAAAATTAAGCAGATTTTAAACGAAAAATGCTATTTTTGATACTAACTAAATAACTAACGATGTTGCGTTAGATACTTGAATCCGCCTACTTGTTGGGACAGCAGGAGGTACTTTTTTAAGTGTCTTACCTAATTTGCGTTCGGAGGATATTTTAAAAACAATTGTATTGGCTGCTTTAGGTGCTGTTGTAAGTTTTCTATTGTCTTTACTGTTTAGATACCTTAGTAAAAAGTATAAGAAATAGTCTAGCTTCATTTGAGTATTAGTCAAAATGCCCTTTTCAGTTGGAAAGGGCATTTTTATGTTAACTATTTAATTATAATTAGGTTTAGTTTTATTAGAGCTTGATAATAAAATTAAAATTTATTTCATGTTTTTTAATTTATAATTATTTTTTTTAATTTAAATTCTTCACCACATGTAACTTTCATCATGTAAGTTGCAGGTGATAAAAAGCTTAGGTCGAAATTTGTTTCGCTGCTTTTTTGATAGATTTTTTCGCCATAAATAGTATATATTTCAACTTTAAATTCTAAATCATTATTTTGAATTTTTAAAAAGAAAACACCATTTGAAGGATTTGGATATATGATAAAATCTAAATAGATTTTATCATTTGTTAATTCAGATTTGTTTTCAATATTGTTGCAATCGTCTAGCGGAAATATTGTCCAGTCTGATGTTTTATTAAACGTTATTTTTGGCACAGAAACGTTTGACTTGCGTCTTAAAGTTTCGTCGGCAGAAAAATTGGTTTGTCCACTGTTAAAAATGCCAATGATGTCTATTAATAAACCATTATTGAAGAGACCAATTGCATCATTACCGTTGAATGACATCTCTGAAGCATTAGAAGCTAGCGAAGCGTTTGTTGTTAGGTAGCATAAACTTAGAGTAGCGCCATTTACAATGGTATATTTTGTGCCATTTACTACCGTGCCTGACAACGATAAGCCTTGGCTCCAAACACCGGTACCATTTGTTTGTTTTTTGATGGTGTAACTAGAAAGATTTACTAATTTTCCTGTCATATTACTAATTTCCAAAATTTTATTATTAGCAGAGCCCTCTACATATTCAGAAAAAAATAAGTCGTTAATTACAGAATTTGGAAGCGTATTTGTTGTTATAGTATTACTAATTTCTGAGGTATTCGTGGCGTTATCAATTGCTCTTACATAAAATGAATAATTTGTTCCGCTGTTAAGTCCAGTAATTATTGTGTTAGTTGTTATTGTTGTTGACTTTACAACTCCGTTCATTACAACTTCATATTTAACAACACCAATGTTATCTGTAGCGGCTGTCCAATTTAGTTGAAGCGAATTATTAGTTACAGAAGACACAATTAAATTCTCGGGAGTGCCTGGGATTTCAGTGTCTTGTATCGATGTTATACTACCCCAAATCATTTCTACATATTCAGGATGATCTATAAATGGGTTTCTATTAGCTTGTCTTGCATAAATCGCATTATTCCTTGCAATTTCTCTTGCACTAACTGGATCTTGGTTGTGCCATAAAATTAACATATCTCTAAAAGAATTTGTAAAAACTTGATTTTTGGTGCCGTTAAACATTGGATATGAATAACCAGCAACAGAATTTTCGTATCTTGTTGCGAAGTAAAAGTACATTCTAGCAATATCTCCTTTAAACTCATCAATGGGTTCAAAAACATTTCCTGTATATCCTGAAACTGCGCTTTTGCCAAGTTTGCTTCCGTTTAAAGAAGTCCATAATATTGTTGCTGTTTTGCCATGAGGATAATTGGATCTTACACCGTTTACTTTGCCATCAGTGGGAGTTATAAAATGTGCGTCACCAACCATGGGAGACGCCGCATTAAAAACAGATTGTGGTATTATGTGTTCTCGATTGTAGCAATTCCCCTCTTCGCTGTACGTACCACATTGTTTTGTTATGTAGGAAAATGAGTAAGGGTCGATCCCTGTTGGATTCTCTGAATATAGATCAATAATAGAATTGTCGTTTTCATATTCTTTGTCTCGATCTGATGTTGAATACGTGGTCCATAAACCAGCATAACCTTTATCTTTATGTTTTTTTATTTTGTTATAAAGCTGTGTTTTTAGTGTATAACCTGAAGCACTAGCAGTAATATAATATGCATTTGGAATTTGTGTATATCCAAAAAGTGTGATTAATAGAACGATTATTGTTAATTTTTTTTTCATGAATTTTTATATTATCAATACGAACAGGTGTTAAATTGTCTTCAAATATTTGAGGCTTATTTTATAAAGCACTAGATCGCATTAGTTATTAGTGACTTCTTATATGTAGTAGTTGAAAACATTATAATTGGCTTTTGAGTCTAAAATGCCTTCTTAAAATATTAGTTTTGTAAATTTTACACTAAATTATTGTTATTTACTTTGGTGTAAAAGTCAAACTTTGAATCACACAATCATTTCCTTTTAAAGTAATTAAAAAAATAAATGCCAAAGTGTACGTCATACTTTTATTTTTAGAAAATTTTGATGGGCATAGAATTAATGATTTCATTAATTTGCGATGCATTTAGTGTCATTTAGAGAATTTTTATTTGTCTGTCAGACATATATTTTTTTATAAGATAAGTACGCATAGGTAAACTTATCATCGTATTACTTAAACTTATTTTTCTAGTTCTATTTTATGTAAACAATTACCGTACGATTCTATTGAAATGTAATAATTAGCAATTTTATTGATTGTAAATGAATATGTAAATTTAATTTTAAAATGTTTTTCAAAACAATATTCT
>NZ_JAYWFT010000005.1:0-2763 GCF_043778725.1 Flavobacterium sp.
TTTTTTAAAATTGTTTCTTGTTGATGACTTTTAATTCTATAAAATGTTTTGTTATAATTATCTTTAATTTTAGAGATTTCTTTTGAAACTTGAATTTGATTTACATCATTTTTTGTTTTTTGTAATTTCTCTAATGTGTTTAAGGTTTCTTTACTTGTTGATTTTAATTGATTTACTTCAACGTTTAACAAATTAATATCATTATTTAATAATTCAGTTTGTTTGTTAAAATTGTTTATTTCAAGTTCTAATAATTGCTTTTTTTCGATAGGATAAAACAAAGAAAACACTATCATCAAAATTCCTCCTGAAAATAAAAACTTGTATAAGTTATCGGTATTTAAAAAGCTTGCAAAATCCATAATATCTATTTTATTGAATTTATTCTTTCTCTATCTACTTCTAAATCTATCATTGAGTTATTAATTCTATTTAATGTATCAGAATGTGTATTTGCAAAAGTAGTTAATTCATTGTCATTCTGAACGTTATTATTATTGCCACAAGCAATAGCCAAAATTGCTGAAAGTGCTACCAGTGTTTTACCAATAGGAAGTTTAAATTCAATATTACCTGGTGATTGTAAGTTCAGTCTAATTGAATTTTCTTCTATGTTTTCATTTAAGTTAAAATATGTATTTATTTCTTTACTTAATACTTGAATATTTTTAATCAACTCAATTAATGTTTCGACATTAATATCCTTTTGAGTTGTAATGTCTAAAACAAAATGTGCATTTCCATCTTTTAAATAAATATTATTAATTTCATTGTCAATATATTCACTATAATCATTTATTTGACTTATGCTATGTCTTGAAACTTTTATTTGTTGAAATATTGGGTTTAATAATTTTACAGATTTTATACTAATCCACTTAACTTTTTTTCTTTTTACGTGTTTGCAATTATTCTCATCTTCAAACTTGCTGTATGCTTCATCTTCTTCAATAATACCAAAAGCATATCTTGAAGATTTTCTACTTGGAATAATAACAATATCTCCTTTTTTGAGGTTTATAAATCGTACAAGTTTATTGTAAATTGCAGTAATCGTTCCTTTTGTACTTGTTTTATCATAATCCAAGTTTTCTATTTTTCCGATTTTTTCTTTGACAGCAACTTTTAATCCTGTATTTTTTAGTTCTTCAATTGAGATTTCATCCCAACCAATTCCTATAAAATTATTTTTGTAATACGTGTCAAAATATTCGCCGTAATCAGTTCTTACAAACCAATAATTTGTTTCTTGTGAAACACTTTCAACTCTTTTAACTAATTCTTCTACAATCATATATAAATTTTGTTTGTTGTTGTTTATTCGTATTTTCTGGGAACATATCCGCTAACGTTCCGCCGCTTCTCGTCAGTTGCGAACTTCGGAACGAATTATTTTCTGTTAAAGATAAAAATTCTTGCGAAACGGAAACGTGAACTTACCACAAAATTCGCAATTGCGAGAAACGGCTGTTATGCGTCGTGCTTTTTATTCTGGCCACTTCCATTCTTCACCTTCAATAATTTTCCAGCGCGATAATGATTCTCCGAGTTTATTTATTTCTGCGACCTCAAAATTGAGCGAAAACTCACTTCTGTAACCATTTACAATATCACCATGATTATCAATCAAAATTCTAAATATTGATTTTCCATTTGGTTCGACGCAAAACACTTTCACACTTAAATAGTAAGCCCATTTATCATCATCTTTTCCAATTTCGAATGTGATTTTGTCATGAATGTCTTTTGGAAAATCTCTTAAGCTTTGCGCAAAACTTTTAAAAACATCTTCATCGCTATAAAATTCCAATGAACTTTTAGAAATTCCATTAGAAAAACAAACTTCGAATTTCGCATCTTCTGTTTCGTCAATTCTTATTGCTTTTATTCGGAATAGGTTCTTCATTATTGAGGTTTTTTAGCATGACGCATAACGTTCCTAGGCTTTATGTCTGTTGCTGATTTTTGTCACAGACCAAAGCAAATATACCGAAAACTTTGAAAGAAAAACATGATTGAAAGAAAAAAGATAAGAGACCAAGCGTCCAAAAAAGCCCAAGCGCAGCAATAGCATAAAACCTGTGTTAGCGGCTGTTTTTTATTGGAAGCCAGTAATATCCATTTTTGAATGGTTCAAAGTATTCAGAATATTCATTTTTCAGTTTTTCAAAATTTTCTTTGGATAAAACTAATCCATCGAGAATTCTTTTACTTTGATAAATTGTACTACTTACTTTTAAATCTGCAAAATTGTCACTATTAAAAATTTCTCCGATTCCATATTGGTTTATATATTCAATTAGATTTTCATGTGCGATTCTGTCAGCTCCTTCAAATTCGAAAAGAGCCTCGCAGTAATCGATATCTAAATCTCGTAGAAATTGATAAAAAAAATTTCGTATTTCATAAAAATATGGAAATGATAATAATTTTTGATTTCCAGATACTTGCATATTATGCAACATCAATTCTAATGTACATTCAGTAAGATTTAAATTTCCATTCTCGTAAGTAATATGTTTATAAATTCCTATTTCAGTTCCATCACTCAAGATAATATTATCAATTTGTGACTTTACCTTTTCAGCATCTTCGATACCATTAAACTTTATTCCAAAAGACCAGACAAAAGCCATAATTTACTCATTTTTTTTTAAAATAGCCGCTAACGTCTTGTGGCTTGGCGTCAGTTGGGGATTTCGTAAGCCAAATTTATAAATTAAAGACCGAACTTCCAAGTACAAAACCAACTTTAAAGTTTGC
>NZ_JAYWFT010000006.1:0-60931 GCF_043778725.1 Flavobacterium sp.
TATTCTTCACGATTAATTTCAATTCCGCCAACGTTAAGGTTTTCGCTCGATCCAGAATCGTCTTTAAGCCTTCTTAACAATGCCTTTACCTTACTTACCAATAATTTTGGTTTAATTGGTTTTGCAATATAATCGTCTGCACCGGCATCAAATCCTGCAACTTGAGAATAATCTTCACTTCTTGCAGTTAAAAAAGTAATTATTGTGTTACTCAATTCGGGAATTTTTCTAATATTTTCACAAGCTTCCATTCCGTCCATTTCGGGCATCATAACATCCATTATAATTAATTGCGGACGCTCTTTTTTGGCCATTGCAATAGCTTCTTTACCATTGGATGCAGTAACAATTTTAAATCCTTCTTGTGACAAATTATAGCCTACAATTTCTAGGATATCTTGCTCATCATCAACCAATAAAATCTTAATGTCTTTTTTCTTCATAATGCAACTATTTCGTTGTTTGCGAATGTAAATATAGCACTTTATCGCTTATCATGCCGGCTTTAAAATGAGTTAACAGTAATTTAATGTGTTAACATTTAGGTAATGATTACTAAACCTAAACATAAATTGTGAGTAACTTGAACTTTACAAAGCAATACGTTCTTTGCACAGAATTTTAACGACACACACAAAATGAAATTTAGATTAATTTTTATAACATTACTTATTAGTGCATTATCATTTGCTCAAAACAAAGGGACAATTACTGGTGTAATTACCGATAAAGATATGAATAATACGCCTATTCAATTTGCAAATGCTGTAATAAAAGGAACAAGTACAGGAGCTACAACAGATGACAAAGGTAAATATTCATTAAAAGTTGAGCCAGGAAATCACGTATTAGTGTTAAGTTTTGTAGGTTATGAATCTGTAGAAATTCCTGTAACGGTTGTTGCAAACGAAACCTTAACTGTTAATAAAGCTTTAGGATCTGGCGCATACAAACTTGAGGATGTAGTTATTCAACGCACCTCTAATAGAGAAAAGGAAACAGCATTGTTACTAGAACAAAAAAAGGCTGTCGAGATAAAACAAAGTATTGGTGCTCAAGAAATGTCTAGAAAAGGAGTAAGCGATGTAGAAGAAGGATTGACAAAAATTACCGGAATCACAAAAGTAGGTTCAAGAGGATTATTTGTAAGAGGATTAGAAGATCGTTACAACAACTTATTAATTAATGATTTGGCAGCTCCGACTAACAATCCGTTTAAAAAAATAATTCCATTGGATTTATTTCCTACAGACATTGTTGGTGTAATTGATGTTTACAAAACCTTCAATCCAAATATTTATGGAGATTTTGCAGGCGGTACTTTTAATATTGCAACATCTACTTCTAAAGGAAATAAAAGTGTTACTAAAATAAATATAGGAACAAGTTTTACTACCAATAACAACTTAAGATCGTTTTTAATTTCAAAAGATGCTGACAATTCTAAAGGATTTTTTGGGCTAACAGGAAACGATAGATCACTACCATCATTATTGGGAGGAAAACCTGCTAGTTATACTTTTACACCAGATCAAGCACTTTCTTCTTTTAAAAGCGGATTTGATGTTTCAGAAATAAAAAGTCCTTTAAATACAAGTATTGGTTTTTTACATTCAGAAAAATTTTCATTCAAAAACAATTCTAAATTGTCATACTTACTATCATTAAATTTTGATAATAACTACAGTTATAGAAACGGCGTAGAAAGAAATTTCAATAATAACCCATCGGGATACGTTTATAGAAATGATTTTAACAGCAGTGAATACAGATACAAAACATCGCTTTCTTCTTTATTGGGTTTAAATTATACCTTTGGAAGAATGAAATTGTCTTGGAATAATTTTTACTTAAGAACTACAGAAAATTTAATTAAAGATCAATTAGGATATGCAGATTTAACTGCCAACAATAATGTGACATTAATTAGAACAAACCAATTGGACCAATCTGATTATTTTAACACACAATTACTTGGTGAAATTGCATTAACATCAAATAAAGATCAGAATTTTAAATTTGGAGGTTCATTTGCTAAAACATCGTACCAACAACCAGACAGAAAATTCTTCTCTGGAACTCCAAGTGGTGACAATATTATAACATCTATTGCTGGTAATAATTTCATTAAGCAATATTTGGATATCAATAGTGACATCTATTTATCTGGAATGGCAGAATACAGTTTGAAATTTGGAGGTGAAGAAAAGAAAAACAAATTGGCAATTGGCTATAATGGAAGTGCTTCCTTGATGCAATCATCATATAGATTTATTACTCCTATAAACAACTTTGCACCAAATAGTTTTACAATTCCAACTAATGGTGTAGATGCTCAATTAAATGATTATTTAAGCCAAAATGCTTTCAGTTTTAGAGAAAGTTCTAATGCTAATTATAAAGCAAAACTTAACGAACAATCTAACTCAGGATATGCAAATCTTTTATTTAAATTTAATGATAAATGGGAAGTAAATGGAGGTGTTAGAGCTGAAAACACTGAACGCGAAACTAAATATAGAGAACAAGGAAGCTTTGATGCTCCTTACAAAAAATTAGTGTACAACAACTTTTATTTATTACCTTCACTAAATGCAAAATATGCTGTGACTGAAAAAGCAAACTTACGTTTTGCAGCAGGAAAAACTTATACTAAACCAGTTATAATGGAAGCTTATCCTATAGAATACATCAATGCTGATGGAACTTCTACTAAAGGAAATCCTTTTTTAACAAATTCTGATAATTATAATGTTGATCTAAAATATGAATTATTCCCAAGTAATAAAGAAATGTTTACTGTTGGAATATTTGGGAAAGATATTAAAAATCCTATCGAAAGAACTTTCGTAGCTAATGCAGCTAACGCAACTATTACAACCTATTTAAATTCTGATAACGCAAAACTTTATGGTGCCGAAGTTGAATTTATTTTTGACTTTGAAAGAATAAGTAAAAACCTTAAAGACTTTTCATTAGGATTTAATACTTCATTAATGAAAACTACGGTAGAAGTAAAACCAATAACTGTTAATCCTGACGGAAGTATAACTAATTCTATTGAAACACATAAATCAAGAGATTTACAAGGAGCATCAAGATGGTTGCTAAATTCAGATATAAAATATCAATTCAATTTTAGCAAAACTTGGAGTAACACAGCTTCATTTGTATATTCTGTTTTTGGAAAAAGAATTTATGCAGTTGGAACTGGAGGTTTAGATCATATTTATGAATTACCTGTACAACAACTAGACTTTGTATGGAGCAGTAAATTATCTGAGCATTTTGACATGAAATTCTCTGCCGACAATTTATTAAATCCAAATAGAAAATTTGAACTTGGCAACAATGGTACATCAGCAATAATAGAAAATTCTAATATCATTAATGATTTTAAAAAAGGAGTTGGTTTCTCTATCAATCTAGGATACACATTCTAATTTTTTTAACTAAAGAATAAAAAGCTGCCTTTACATGGCAGCTTTTTTTATGTTAATAACAAGACTACTTCTTAACAATAATTTTACTTTTTTATCTACTTATAATAACGCTATTATAATGTTTAGATAACCACAAAAAAAACAGAAGCACATAAATTTGTATCAGAAATTAAACAACACAATAAACATGAAAAAACTTATTTTAGGAGTAGCACTTTTAGCTTCAATCTTTACAGGATGTACAAGCAGTGACGACGAAACAACTGCAACAGTGGTTACAGGAGAAATTACAGGACCAATAACTGCAGACAAAACTTATCCTTTAGGAACTTACACTTTAAAAGGAATTGTAAAAATAAACTCAGGAGTAACAGTTACTTTTGACGCTGGATCTACAATTACTTGTGACAAAACAACAGGAGATAATGCTTTAGTAGTAGTAAACGGAGGTAAATTAAATGTAAACGGTACTGCATCTCAACCAGTAGTTTTTACAGAGAAATCTGGTATTCCTGGTTCTTGGGGTGGAATTATAGTATATGGAGATGCTCCAATAAAAGCAATTGGTGGTGTTACAACTTCAACTTCTGAAGATGGAAATGCATTACCATATGGTGGAACAAATGCTACCCACAACGGTGGTTCATTGAAATATGTTAGAGTGGAATATGCTGGTGCAAAATTAGCAGACGGAACTAAAGAAAATAATGGATTTACATTCTATTCTTGCGGTTCTGGTACAACTTTAGACCACTTAGTTTCTTACAAAGGTGCTGATGATGGTTACGAATTCTTTGGTGGAACTGTAAGCATGACAAATGCAATTTCTTACGGAAACTATGATGATGCTTTTGACTGGCAAGATGGATGGCAAGGTCAAAACAACTCAAACTGGTACGGATATCAAGTAAACAAAGGAAACTTTGGTATGGAAATAGAGTGTTCTAATAACAACAATGCATTTTGGCCTAAAGTTACAGACATAACTCTAAAAAGAGCTTCTGGATGTACTCCTGAAGTTGCTGGAGATGTTCAAGTAGATGCGTTCCAATTTAAAAAAGAAGGAAATGGAGATTTTAGTAATGTAGTAATTGATGGATACGGAAATTATACTGAAGCGTCTGTAGTTTATCAAGGTGCAGCTGTTAAAATTCAAGATGTTACGACTAATACAGATCAAGTTAACGCTTCTAAAATTAAATTAACAAACGTTAAAATAACAAATACTACACAAGTCACTCCTGTTGGAGCAACTGCTGCAATCTCTGTAGCGTTCCCAACTGGACAATTTACAACTAGCACAACAACAACTGGTGCTAACTTAACAACTGGAGCATGGTCAACAGTTGGTGGTGTAAATCTTCTTCAATAAAGAAAGTTCTTATATAGTGTTAAAAATCCCTCAAATTAGAGGGATTTTTTTGTTTTTGGCATTGTATTTGAAATAATATTTATACATTTGTTTTAACCAAATTGTACTCATGACAAAAAATTACTTTTATACAATACTTTTTTTCCTTTGCCTTTGCACCACAAGTGCCTTCGCACAAGACGGAAAACAACAATCAAAAGTGCAAGAAAACACTATTGAAGGTCTAAACTTTTATCCTAACCCAGTTAGTAATGGTAAGATTTATATTTCTTCTAAATCTAATGAAGACAAGCAAATTACCATATTTGACGTACTAGGGAAAAAGGTACTACAAACTGTTTTAACTACTAGAGAACTAAACATTGCATCTCTTTCTCCTGGTGTTTACATCATCAAAATAGAGGAAGGCAACACAAGTGCTACTAGAAAATTAATTGTCAGATAGTTAAATATCTGTATTGTTAACTATTTTTTTACTTTGATTATTTTTATTTATTAAAATAGTCATTATCTTTGTCGTCTAAAATTTTATTTAAAAAAAATGAAAAAACTTTACTCTTTATTGTTTTTGGTAGTTACTGCTTTTACTTTTGGACAGACTATCTACACTGAAAATTTCGGAACTCCTACTGGAAATACGACGGTTGCTAATTACATTACAGGAACTGCTCCTGCAACATTTCAAAATTCTTCTCCAATAGTTTACAGCGGAACAACAGGCGCTACTAGTTTAAGAGTAACTTCGGTTTCTTCTGGCTACACAGGAGTTTCAGGAAATGGAAATGTCTTTTTATCGCAAACAACTAATGTTGGTCATTTTTTCCAAGTTGATGGCATAAATACATCAGCATACACTTCAGCTAACTTACAATTGTCTTTTGGTTATTTAACTTCCGCAACTACTAGTCAATTGATTTTAGAAAAAAGTACTGATGGTGGCACTAACTGGTCGCCAATTACTTTTACAAACAATACAACTACTACATGGAATTTAGTAACAATTGGTGGTGGTCAAATTCCATCAACAACTACTTTGTCTTTAAGATTTACTCAACCATCAACTGTTGCAACACCAAATTCAACACAATTTAGAATTGATGATTTGAAAGTTTACTTTTATAACGCTGCATGTACATTAGTTTTAAGTACTCCTACATCTCTTTGTGATGCTGTAACATTTGGCACAGATACTTACACTGCAACAATACCTTACACTGGTGGCGGAACTGGTTCTTACACTATAACTCCTTCTTCTGGAACAGTTGGTGGTGATAATCCTGCAACAGTTGCTGCCGGAAACATAGTTATTTCTGGTATTTCTGAAGGAACTGCATTAACATTAAATGTTGTTAGTGGTGTTTGTTCATATTCTGCTAATTTAAATTCTCCTGAATGTAAACCAGTTAATACTTTACCTTTAAACGAACCTTTCAATTATACTGTCGGCAATACATTAGGATCTTCTCAGAGATGGTCTAACGCAAATACTGGTGATGACATTAGTGTTGTAACAGGAAATTTATCATACACAGGCCTTACTTCTTCAGGAAATTCTGTTTCTTTAGGAGGTGATGGTAAAGAATGTCATACACCATTTACAGCAACTACTTCAACTGATGGAAATTTATTTGCTTCATTTTTAATCAAAGTTACTGACTATGCTAATGTTACAACTGATGGAAATCAAGATTATTTCGTAGTTTTAACTGATGGAGTTTCATCTAATTTTAAAAGTAGATTGTTTATCAAAAAAACCGCTACACAATATCAATTAGGATTAACTTCTGGAACTTCTACTACAAATTACGACCCAACTCTTTTCAATGTAGGAGATGTTGTTTTGGTAGTTTTAGGGTATGATTTTACTGGAAACACTTTAAAAGCTTGGTTCAATCCAGTTTTAGCTAGCTTTACTGCTGCAACAACACCAAATTTAACTGATACACCAACTGCTGCAATCTCAACTTTAGGAGGATTCTTGTTAAGACAAGGAACAACTACTACAACTCCATCTATAACTGTGGACGAGTTAAGAATTGCAACGACAACTGCCCAATTATTATCAGTAAATCAAAATACAATTTCAGGATTAAAAGTATATCCTAATCCAGTTTCTAACGGAACTTTATTTATTGAAACTTCTGCTAACGCTGAAAAAACTGTAACAATTTTTGACGTAATGGGCAAACAAGTTTTAAACACAACATCTACTTCAAACGAAATTAATGTTGCAAGTATAAAAGGTGGAATTTACCTAGTGAAAATTACTGAAGAAGGTAAAACTGCTACAAGAAAATTAGTTATTGAATAATTAATTTTTTATTATAACAGAAAGCTCCAATTAACGTTGGAGCTTTTTTATTTTCATTACTTTTGTAAAAAAAATCATTGATCACCTCACAAGACCTATTCACAATATCAAGTCAAAAGCAATTTGAAAAAATAGCTTTGAAAGTTTTTCGTTTTCAATACGAAAATAATAAAGTGTACCGTGAATTTTGTGAGTTATTAAATATCGAAAAAGGAAGGGTAAAATCATTACACCAAATTCCTTTTTTACCCATTCAGTTTTTTAAAAGTCATGAGGTTCTATCTTCTACTGAACCTATTCAAGAAACTTTTACAAGTAGCGGAACAACAGGAATGATTACCAGCAAACATCTTATTACAGATGTTACACTATACGAAGAGAGCTATAGAAATGCTTTTTCAGAATTTTATGGAAACATAGAAAACTATGCAGTTTTAGCCTTACTTCCATCCTATCTAGAACGCACTGGTTCGTCTTTAATCTATATGGTGAAAGATTTGATTGAGCTTTCTAATAACGAAAACAGTGGCTTTTATTTGAACAATTATGACGAACTAATAGCTAAGTTAGTCGAATTAGACGCCTCAGGTCAAAATGTTATTTTAATAGGCGTTACTTATGCTTTATTGGATTTAATTGAACAACAAAAATTTCAATTAAAAAACACCATCATTATGGAAACTGGCGGAATGAAAGGCAAACGCAAAGAAATTATCCGAGAAGAATTGCACCAATTACTATGCAATGGTTTTGGCGTTTCTAGTATTCATTCTGAATATGGAATGACCGAATTGTTATCGCAAGCTTATTCATTAGGAAACGGAATTTTTGAATGTCCCAGTTGGATGTCAATTTTAATTCGAGACACAGAAGATGCTTTATCATATATAGAAACTGGAAAAACTGGCGGAATAAATGTCATTGATTTGGCTAATATCAATTCCTGCTCTTTTATTGCAACCCAAGATTTAGGCAAAAAATACCCCAACAACTCTTTTGAAGTTTTAGGAAGATTCGATAATTCTGATATTCGTGGATGCAACTTGATGGTACTATAATTTTTTTGAATTATATTCGTTACTATTAATTCAATCCTTGTTTATGCGACTACTTTACTTCCTTGTATTCTTATTCACTTTTTCAGTATCTGCACAAATTGAAATAAAAATAAATTCAATTTCTACTACAGATTTATCTTTAAAAAAGAGAAAATTCACCATTAAATACCATATTAAGAATTTGACAAATAAAGAAATTTCTTTTTTCTTGATGCCAAAAACATTAATAGCACATTCTGCAAGTTCTATGACATTGTTTCCTGTATATAAAATATATCAAAACGGAGTTTTTGAAGATGTTGACGGTCCATTTTACGAAAAAATATACGCAGAACAAGAAGGATTTGAAGCAGAAACAGATTCCGAAAAAAGAAAAAAAATAATAGAAGATTTAACAGATAAATTTAATACAGAATACGAAAAAACAATTGAAGACTATAAAAAAAATGGCGGAAAAAGTACTGATGATATGTGGATTTACAGAAACCAAAAACTAATCCAATCTATTGTAAAACTAAATCCTAACGAGACTAAAGAATTTGAAATAACAACAAGTTGGAATAAAGAACGCTATTATAAAATAGACGATAAAGAATTTTATCTAGATGAAAAAGACAAATTCGAGATTGAACTTTCCTTATTTTTAGACAAATCAAATCGCATAAATTCACTTTCACCCGAAGAACTTTCAAAAATTAAGAAGGATGAGAATTTTATTGAAGGACGATTTACATCCAACAAAATGGAAATCAACTTTAAAGAATAAAAAAAGACGCACCTAAATGCGTCTCAATATACTATTCGCTTTTTTTATTTTAAACGACTCTCAAAACAAAATAATTTTTCTTTCCGCTTTGTAACAATACAAATTCATTGTTTATTAAATCTTTCAACGACAATACAAATTCCTCAGTAACTTTAGTCTTATTTACCGAAATAGAATTCGCAGTCAAAGCCCTTCTAGCTTCACCATTAGATTTAAAAAAACCTGATTTTTCATTTAAAACATCTACAATAGCAATTCCAATTTCTACAGCAGCAATTGCAATTTCTGCTTGTGGCACACCTTCAAAAACTTCTAGAAAAGTAGCTTCGTCAAGTTGTTTTAAATCTTCCATCGTTGGATTTCCAAAAAGCACTTTCGATGCTTCTACAGCTTTCTCTAATTGTTCACTTCCGTGTACAAATGTTGTAACTTCTTCTGCCAATCGTTTTTGTAAAACTCTCAAATGTGGCATTTCATTATGCTCTGCAATTAAGCCGTCAATGGTAGCTTTATCTAAAAAAGTAAATATTTTAATATATTTCTCAGCATCAACATCAGTAGTATTCAACCAAAATTGATAAAATTTATAAACCGAAGTTTTATCAGCCGTCAACCACACATTTCCGCCTTCACTTTTTCCAAATTTAGAACCATCAGCTTTAGTAATTAACGGACAAGTCATTGCATAAGCCTTTGCGCCATCACCATTCATTCTTCGCACTAATTCAGTTCCAGTGGTAATATTTCCCCATTGGTCGCTTCCGCCCATTTGCAACAAACAGTTGTGCGCTTTATACAAATGATGAAAATCATAACCTTGAATTAATTGATACGTAAACTCAGTAAAACTCATTCCGTCACCTTCGGCAGAAAGACGCTTTTTTACCGAATCTTTTGCCATCATATAGTTCACCGTGATGCGTTTACCAACATCGCGAGCAAAATTTATAAACGAAAAATCCTTCATCCAATCGTAGTTATTTACTAAAATTGGTGCATTTGCTTCCTTCGAATTAAAATCTAAAAATCGAGATAAAACAGCTTTTATTCCAGCAACATTTTTCTCTAAAGTAGCTTCGTCTAGCAAGTTTCTTTCGTCACTTTTTCCAGAAGGATCACCAATCATACCAGTTGCGCCACCAACAAGAGCAATAGGTTTATGTCCAAATTGCTCTAAATGAACCAATAAAATAATTGGCACCAAACTTCCAATATGCAACGAATCACTTGTTGGGTCAAACCCAATGTATGTCGTTGTCATTTCTTTTAAAAGTTGCTCCTCAGTTCCAGGCATAATATCATGAACCAATCCGCGCCATTGCAATTCTTCTACTAAATTCCTCATCGTACAATTATAATTTGCGCAAATATAACGAAAGTCAGTGGCAATGACAATTTCAAAATTAAATTTCAATATTTAGAAGCGAATCGCTTGGGCATTCTCAGCAATGGCAATTCCTGCTTTACACTTGTAGTCGCGAAAAAAAATCGCGAGCTACCGTTTCAATCAGGGCTAAACAGTTTTTGTCTTACCTAAAAAAACAATTTCAAACTACAACCTTTTAAACTTTTAAACCATTAAACTTTTAAACTTATTTCTTAAACCCTATCTTTACAAAATGGTATTAGTCACAGGCGGAACAGGATTAGTTGGTGCACATTTACTTCTTCATTTAATAGAAAATGACGAAACGAAAGTTCGTGCTCTATATAGAAATTCGAATTACATTACAAAAACAAAATTACTTTTTGATTTGTATAAAAAATCCCATTTATTCTCTAAAATAGAATGGGTTCAAGCCGATATTCTAGACGTTCCATCGTTAGAAATTGCATTTCAAAACATTGATTACGTCTACCATTGTGCAGCAAGTATTTCATTTAACCCAAACGACGAAGACCAACTAAGAAAAGTAAACATTGAAGGCACAGCCAATATTGTAAACTTTTGCATCGCCAAAAACATCAAAAAACTTTGCCACGTTAGTTCTATTGCTGCATTAGGAGATTTGGCTCAAAACGAAAAAGTCATTTCCGAAACAAGCGAATGGAATCCAGAAATTCTACACAGCGATTATGCAATTTCTAAATATGGCGCCGAGATGGAAGTGTGGCGCGGTTTTCAAGAAGGATTACCTGTTGTAATTGTAAACCCAGGAATAATTTTTGGACCCGGATTTTTCAATCAAGGAAGTGGTGCTTTTTTTACTTCAATTAAAAAAGGATTTCCATTTTATACCAATGGAAATTCAGCATATGTTTCTGTAATAGATGTTGTAAAAATAATGACCACTTTAATGAAGTCCGATTGTAGCGGAGAACGTTTTATAGTAATTTCTGAAAATATTACTTATAAAAAAATCATTTTTACAATTGCCAATAAGATAAAAGCTAGCAAACCTAGAATTGAAGCTAAACCATGGCTTTTAGCAATTGCATGGCGATTGGATTGGTTAATTTCTTCCATATTTAGAACCAAAAGAAAGATTTCTAAACACGCAACGCAATCTATACTAAACAAAGATTTAATATCTAATGAAAAAATAAAATCCTATTTAAACTATAATTTTCAAGAAATAGAAAATTATTTAGATACTATGTTACTACATTTTAAAAATTAAATTACTTAACAACTCCAGCATCAGGATTTAAAGTTTCCTCTTTTCCACCATTATTTTTCTTACTGTCTGCTTTCAATCGTTCTTTAATTCTATCGTACATTTTTTTGTATTCTTTTATATCAGAAGCATAATATTGTGTGCTTTTTGCAAAAGTAAGGCTATCAACTTTATATTTACTTTTTAAAAAATCTGTAGGTTTCGGGTAATTAGTTTGCATTCCCATAGTTTGCGATTTGGCAGCTTCAAGAATAGCCAAGTCATAAATTATATTTTCCATCTTATCTTTGTCTATAAGATTCTTGGGTTTTTCTACCAAATCCTTTTTACAACTAGACACAAAAAAAGCAATTGCAATAAAAAGTAACACTATTATTTTTTTCATTTTATCGGTATATAAAATTTTATCGGTCAAAAAGCAATCGTTTTCCTGCTTTAATTTCTTTCACTTTGGCATTTTCATAAACCAATTGTCCGTTTACAAAAGTATGCGAAATTCTAGATTTAAAATTAGTTCCTTCAAACGGTGACCAACCACATTTGTATAAAATATTATCTTTACTCACACTCCATGGTTTAGCTGGATCAACAATTACCAAATCGGCATAAAATCCTTCTTTTATAAATCCTCGTTTTTCAATTTTAAAAATCTTTGCTGGATTGTGACACATTTTTTCAACGATTTTCTCTACAGAAATTTTACCTTGATGAAAAGCTTCAAACAAAGCCACCACAGCATGCTGAACTAATGGTCCGCCAGAAGGAGCGTTTAAATATTTTTGAGATTTTTCTTCAAGAGTATGTGGCGCATGATCGGTCGCAATAACATCAATAGTATCATCAAGCAAGGCTTTCCAGAGTGCATCTCTGTCTGTAGCCGTTTTCACTGCTGGATTCCATTTAATGAAATTTCCTTTGGTTTTATAGTCTTCATTGGTAAACCAAAGGTGGTGCACGCATACTTCGGCAGTGATCATTTTTTCTTCTAACGGGATTTTATTGGTAAACAATTCCATTTCCTTAGCCGTAGAAAGATGAAAAACATGCAATCTTGCACCTGTTTTTTTAGCTAGAGCAATCGCTTTAGATGAAGATAAATAACAAGCTTCTTCACTTCTTATTAAATGATGCGCCGTTACTGGAATATCTTCTCCATATTCGGCTTTATATTTTTCTAAATTGGTTTTTATTGTAGCTTCATCTTCACAATGCACTGCAATAAGCATTTTGGTCGATGAAAATATTTTTTCTAACGTTTCTGGATTATCAACCAACATATTTCCTGTTGATGAACCCAAAAATAATTTTATTCCGGCAACATTTTTCGAATTTGTTTTTAAAATTTCTTCCAAGTTATCATTCGTTCCGCCCATCATAAAAGAATAATTGGCATAGGAAGTTTGTGATGCAATTTGGTATTTTTCTTCTAAAAGTTCTTGAGTTACAGCATTCGGAACCGTATTTGGTTGTTCAATAAAAGATGTGATTCCGCCAGCAACAGCAGCTCTGCTTTCTGATGCAATAGTTCCTTTGTGTGTCAAACCTGGTTCACGAAAATGTACTTGATCATCAATTGCACCCGGAATTAAATAATTTCCTTCGGCATCAATAACCTTGCAATTGGAACTTTTATGGCTAATACTTTGGGCAATTTCTGTTATAAATTCGCCTTCAATAAGAACATCGCCTTCAAAAATGGCTCCTTCATTTACAATCTTTGCATTCTTAATTAAAAACGTATTCATAGTATTTTATAATCTGTTAAAAAACTTTTTGATTCGCAAAGACAAAACTCCAAAAATGGCTTCTTTAATAATTGATCCGCTCATTTTAGATTGTCCTTTGGTTCTATCGGTAAAAATTACTGGTACTTCTTGAATGGCATAGTTTTTAGCAAAAGCTCTATATTTCATCTCAATTTGAAAGGCATACCCAATAAATTTTATTTTATCTAAGTTGATGTTTTCAAGAACCGTTCTGCCATAGCAAATGAATCCTGCTGTGGCATCCATAATTTTCATTCCGGTAATCATTCTAACATAAACCGAAGCAAAATAGGATAATAAAACCCTACTTAGTGGCCAGTTTACAACATTTACTCCAGTTACATATCGTGATCCAATGGCTAAATCGGCACCACCAAAATGACAAGCATCGTATAATTTTTCTAAATCATGTGGGTTGTGCGAGAAGTCGGCATCCATTTCAAAAACAAACTGATACTCACGCGCCAAAGCCCATTTAAATCCGTGAACATAAGCTGTTCCCAATCCTGCTTTCTTCTCTCTTTGCTCTAGAAAAAGGGAATTGGAAAACTCTTTTTGAAGTTCTTTTACTTTATTGGCTGTTTTATCTGGCGAATTATCGTCTACAATTAACACATGAAACGGTTTATGCAAAGAAAATACAGCTCTCACAATGCTTTCAATGTTCTCAATTTCGTTATACGTAGGAATAATTACAATACCACAGTTCATATTTATCTATAAAAGTTTGTGCAAAAATACTCATTTTATAACTTCATAATCTTAATAATATTATAATACTAATCAACAAATAAAATTTAGTAATTTTGCACCCAATGATAGCACTTCAATTACATCTTAGAAATATAGAAAGCAAAGATTGGGCAACCTTAATTTTTGTTTTTGCATTGATACTTATTGTTGTAGCAAAAACGGCATTTGAAAATAGATTTAATGACTACATACGCTTGTTAATTTCAGACAAATACACCAAAATATATAGAGAAAGCAGCCATTTAATGAGCGGATTTAATGTACTTTTGTTTGTAGTTAACATCATTTCATTTTCCTTTTTTATTCAATTAGTCTTATCACATTTTGATTATGGCGAAAAAAATGATTGGATATTATTCACTCGAATATTTACCTTATTGACGGTTTTTATCTTGTGTAAATTTCTTGTCGAAAAAATAATTGCAGCCACTTTTGGCATTGAAGAAATCATCGAGCAATTTAATTTACAGAAAGTTACCTTTAGAACCTACTTAGGATTACTATTGTTGCCGTTTTCTATAATTCTATTTTATGATAATTACGCAACAAATTCTCTCATTATCATCATAATTTCTATATTATTAATAATAAACATACTTACTTATCTTATTTCTTTGAAAAATTATCAAAATTTAGTATTTGGTAAGTTGTTTTATTTTATTTTGTATCTTTGCGCACTTGAAATAGCGCCCTATTATTTCATATATTATTTGATTACAAAAAATTAGAGCTTAAACATGTCAAATTTGAAAGTAAGAACGATTTTGGTGTCACAACCAGAGCCCAAAGTAGAGAATTCACCTTATTTTGATTTACAACAAAAACACAAGGTAAAGATTGATTTTCGTTCTTTTATTCATGTAGAAGGCGTAAGCGCAAAAGATGTTAGAGCTCAAAAAATTGACTTAAACAACTTTACCGCAATCATTTTAACCAGTAGAAATGCTGTAGACCACTTCTTTAGAGTAGCTGAAGAAATGCGATATAAAGTGCCCGAAGATTTACGATATTTCTGTCAATCGGAAGCCATTGCTTTTTATCTGCAAAAATATGTTGTGTATAGAAAACGTAAGATTTATGTTGGTCAAAAAGATTTTGCTGACATGACTACACTTTTCAAAAAATACAAAGACGAAAAATTCTTGTTACCAGCATCAGATCAATTAAATGCAGATGCACCAATTACTTTAAACAATTTAAAAATAAATTGGGCACCAGCTGTTTTTTACAAGACAGTAATGAGTGATTTATCTGATTTAGCCGATGTTTATTATGATGTTCTTGCATTTTTTAGCCCTACTGGAATAAAATCTTTGTTTAAAAACTTTCCAGATTTTAAGCAAAATGATACTAGAATAGCTGTTTTTGGAAGCACAACTCAAAAAGAAGCCTTGGAACACGGATTACGAATTGATATTCTAGCGCCAACTCCCGAAACTCCTTCTATGACAATGGCTTTAGAACGCTATGTAGCCGAAGCTAATAAAGGAAAATAAGAAATAAAAATACAACACTAAAATTCCCAAATTCAATAAGAATTTGGGAATTTTTTATTTAAAAAAAGTCCGGCATCTCTGCCGAACTTTCTCCTCTTGTTTAGGTCTAGTTTGTTTGTTATTCTTTTATAATTGTGGACCAGCATTTACTAAATTCTGACCTTCTGAATTATCGGTATATTGAACGAAATTCTTAATAAATCTTGATGCTAAATCGGTAGCTTTTGTATTCCATTCGGTTACATTTTCATACGTATCTCTTGGATCTAAAATCGCCGGATTCACATCATGCAAAGCCGTAGGAACTACAAAATTGAATGTTGGAATAGTTTTAGTTTCGGCTTTTTCGATAGAACCATCAAGAATTGCATCAATAATAGCGCGCGTATCTTTTATAGAAATACGTTTGCCTGATCCGTTCCAACCAGTATTAACCATATAAGCTGTGGCGTTGTGTTGCTCCATCTTTTTTACCAATTCTTCACCATATTTTGTGGGATGAAGTGATAAAAATGCTTTTCCGAAGCAAGCAGAAAAAGTTGGTTGTGGCTCGGTTACTCCGCGTTCTGTTCCAGCTAATTTAGCCGTGAAACCAGAAAGGAAATAATATTTGGTTTGTTCTGGAGTTAATTTAGAAACTGGCGGCATTACTCCAAATGCATCTGCTGTTAAGAAAATAACTTTAGTTGCATGACCAGCTTTAGAAACTGGTTTTACAATATTATGTATGTGATTTATTGGATAAGAAACGCGCGTGTTTTGAGTTACAGAACCATCTTTAAAATCTATTTTTCCGTTGGCATCAACTGTTACGTTTTCTAGTAACGCATCTTTGGTAATTGCACCAAAAATATCCGGTTCGTTTTCTTTACTTAAATCAATGGTTTTTGCATAACATCCGCCTTCAAAATTGAAAACACCGTCGTTATCCCAACCATGTTCGTCATCGCCAATTAATTCGCGTTTTGGATCGGTAGAAAGTGTAGTTTTTCCAGTTCCAGATAATCCAAAGAAAACAGCAACATCACCATCTTTTCCTTTATTTGCCGAACAATGCATAGAAGCAATTCCTTGTAATGGCAAATAATAATTCATCATAGAGAACAATCCTTTCTTCATTTCGCCACCATACCAAGTGCCTCCAATTAATTGGATTTTCTCGGTTAAATTGAAAGCTACGTAAACTTCTGAATTTAAATCGTGCGCTGCAAAATCTTTGAATTCTGTTTTTGAGCCATTCATTACAATAAAATCGGGCTCACCAAAATTTTCAAGTTCTTCTTCTGTTGGACGAATGAACATATTTTTCACAAAATGTGCTTGCCAAGCCACTTCCATAATGAAGCGTACTTTTAATCGT
Source organism: Flavobacterium sp. (assembly GCF_043778725.1). Taxonomy (GTDB): domain Bacteria; phylum Bacteroidota; class Bacteroidia; order Flavobacteriales; family Flavobacteriaceae; genus Flavobacterium. Next base: position 16,944 of record NZ_JAYWFT010000006.1, read on the forward strand.
GTGTTTTCGTTAGCTCCGCAAAAAGCATCAACAACAAATAATCTTTTTCCGGAAAGTTGGTTAACTGTATTTTCTTTTAAAGCATTCCAAGTGGTTTGCGAAAGTGGTTTGTTATCGTTTACTGCCTTGTCAGAATTCCACCAAATGGTATTTTCAGTAACACTATCTTTAACAATATATTTATCTTTTGGCGATCGTCCTGTAAATTCACCTGTCATTACATTTACAGCTCCAAGTTCGGTAAGTTGACCTCTTTCATAGCCTTCTAAACTCGGATTTAATTCTTCATTATATAAAAATTCAAATGATGGATTGTAAATAATTTCTTGAACATTTTTGATTCCGTATTTTTCTAACGAAATCGATTTCGTAAAATGGGCAGTATTCTCCATAGAAAATTAATTTGTTGCAATAATAATTAGACTGCAAAGGTAAAAATTAATTATTACAACGTTGTAGTTAATTAAAAAATTATGCTTTTTTCTTTAAGAAATGTATCATTAAAACGCTCCAAGCCACTATTAATAGTAATCCACCTATAGGAGTAACAAATCCTATGACCTTAAAATCAAAAGATGTCAAACTATTTGTAGCCAACAAATAAATTGATCCCGAAAACAGAATTACACCCAAAATTGTTAAAATCAAAATTGTTTTCTTAATCTTATGTGATAAATGTGCATTTAATCCTAAAAACAACAAAAATAAGGCATGATACATTTGGTATTTTACACCAGTTTCAAAAGTTGCTAATTGATCTATTGTTAATACTTTTTTTAAAGCATGCGCGCCAAATGCTCCTAAAACAATTGCTGTCATTCCGAAAAAACCTGCTGTTGAAAGAATTTTTTTGTCCATTTTTACTTTTGATATAATTTTATACAAATTTATCTGTTATGTATCAATTGAGAAAGGACTTTTATGTTTTCTTTTTGACATTAACAATTTTAAACTTTTATATTTGCACCTTAATTTTTAGACATGAAAAAGATTTTATTTATCGTAGCCACTGTTTTAATTTTCTGTTCTTTTAAAACCGAAAACAATGTTGCAATTCCATCTGGTGAAAAATTAGTTTTTGCTGGTTCCTACAATATGAGCGGTTTAATGACGCAATTGGCACAAGTTACTTTATCAACAGACATCGTCTCGACTTCTAAAAACTCATATTTACATTTGAATTGCGAATTGGCAACCTATGCAAAATGGGATAAGTTTTTTAAAATTAGAGATTTATATGAATCTTATGTTGATCCAATCACTTTAAAACCTAGCTTATACAAAAGAAGCATTGACGAAGGCGGATGGACCAAAAAAGAAAAATATGTTTTTAAAGGAAACTCGGTAACAAGCACAGCAAAAAAAAGAAACAAGCCCGAAACCACTAAAACATTTACAATTGGCGGTTCAACGCAAGATGTAGTTTCTGTAATGTACAAATTGAGAACTATGGATTTGGCCAAAATGAAAACGGGACAAGCACAATCATTCACAATAGTTTTTGACGAAAAACAAATTCCTGTTACCATCAAATTATTAGGATTAGAAACTGTTTCTGCCGGAAACTTAGGATCTAAAAGTTGCTACAAACTTTCTATTGGCGCAAAAACTGATGTTTTAAAAGGAAAAGATAAAAACTTAATTTACTTAACTGCCGATACTAAAAAAGTTCCTGTTTTAATGAAATTTAGTATTCCTGTTGGAACTGGCGAATTAAAATTAACTTCAGCAACTGGCATTTAATATGAGAAAGACTTTTTTAATTTTAGCAATTATTTTCACCGTTGTAAGTGTTATTTTTTCGGCACTTCCGTTAGATACTTTGGCATTGGCACCAATTGGTTTAGCACTACTTTTTATATTTATCGCTTTCAAGAAATCTACAATTGAAGAACGAAAGTTGCCAAAACGACTTTTTATAATCGCTTATATTTGTGGCTTGGTTGTAGTAGGAAAAACCTTCCTAGTCAAAGATGAAGTTGCCGTTGACACTAAATTTGAACAAGAAAAAATAGAAACCAAGCAAGAAGCCAAAAAAGATTTGGAAGAACTTGAAGGATTAGAATAAACAAGAACAGTTTCTAAATAGTAAAATTCCAATTTCCAAATATTAACGTGGAAATTGGAATTTTTTTATTGAAATTTATATAGCTTTGCAGCCTATTTTACAAACAAACTCATGAGAAATATCTTGATTATTGGTGCTGGACGTTCGGCTTCTTCATTGATTCAATACTTATTAAACAAATCTGACGAACAAAATCTTCATGTAACAATTGGTGATTTATCACTAGAATTAGCCCAAAGAAAAACCAATAATCATCCTAATGCTACTGCAATTCAATTGGACATCCATAACGAACTGCAACGAAATTCCGAAATTCAAAAAGCCAATATCGTAATTTCTATGTTGCCTGCGCACATGCATATTGACGTAGCAAAAGATTGTGTCACATTTAAAAAACACATGGTAACTGCTTCTTACGTTTCAGACGCGATGCAAGAATTGGATGCTGCAGCCAAAGAAAACAACTTAATTTTCATGAATGAAATTGGGCTCGATCCAGGAATTGACCACATGAGCGCCATGAAAGTTATTGATGAAATTCGTGACAAAGGCGGAAAAATGATTTTATTTGAATCTTTTTGTGGCGGATTAGTAGCTCCAGAAAGCGACAACAATCTTTGGAATTACAAATTCACTTGGGCACCAAGAAACGTAGTTTTAGCAGGACAAGGCGGCGCGGCAAAATTTATTCAGGAAGGAAAATACAAATACATTCCGTATCACAAATTATTTAGAAGAACCGAATTTTTAGGCGTAGAAGGTTACGGAAAATTTGAAGGTTATGCCAACCGCGATTCTCTAAAATACCGAAGCGTTTATGGTCTTGACGATGTACTTACTTTATATCGTGGAACCATTAGAAGAGTTGGATTTTCTAAAGCTTGGAACATGTTTGTACAACTTGGCATGACAGACGATGCCTATGTTATGGAAAATTCAGAAACCATGAGTTACCGTGATTTTGTCAATTCGTTTTTGCCATTTCATCCAACAGATTCAGTCGAAATTAAAATGCGTATGGCATTAAATATAGAGCAAGATGACATCATGTGGGACAAACTTCTAGAGCTAGATTTATTCAATCCCACTAAAATAGTTGGACTAAAAAATGCAACTCCAGCACAAATTCTAGAACGTATTCTTAACGATTCTTGGACACTACAACCACACGACAAAGACATGATTGTAATGTACCACAAATTTGGCTACGAACTTCATGGCGAGCAACACCAAATAGATTCTAAAATGGTTTGTATTGGCGACGACCAAACCTATACTGCTATGGCAAAAACCGTTGGACTACCTGTAGCAATGGCAACATTACAAATCTTAAACGGAAATATAAAAACTCCAGGCGTACAATTGCCAATTCGTGAAGAAGTTTACCTTCCAATCTTGAAAGAGTTAGAAGAATTTGGCGTTATTTTCAAAGAAACAGAAATGCCTTACGTTGGGTATAATCCTGATAAATTAGCAACAACAAATTAAGTTTTTTTGGAGCGAATGTTTTGCGCTTTTTGGGTTTCCTTATTCCTGCTGCCTTTCCAAAACTCGCCAAAAAAAAGACGAGGTTTTTCCCTTGCATCAGGGCTAAAAAGTTTTTCATTTTTGTAAAATTCAAAATTTTAAACAAATTCTATTTTATAACGCCTTATTTAACGCAATTTAATTACAATATAAAACAAATTTTCTACTTTTGCTTTAAATTCATTACCTATGAAAATAAATCAGTTACAAATAGAAATTGACGGAATAGACAAAGAAATCCTTCGTGATTTAATGGAAGATGCCCGAAAACCCATTTTACAAATCGCAAATAAAATAGGAATTTCTGGCGCAGCTATTCACCAACGATTGAAAAAACTAGAAGATGCTGGCGTAATTTCGGGTTCTAAATTTATTGTAAACAACAAAGTTTTAGGTTACAAAACTATGGCTTTTATAGGCGTTTATCTAGAGAAAGCCGCAAGCAATTCGGAAGCAGTTAAAGAATTAAAAAAAATTCCCGAAGTTTTAGAATGCCATTACACCACAGGAAATTGGAGTATTTTAATTAAAATTATCTGTCGCGATAACGAACATTTGATGCAATTATTAAACAAGAAAATCCAACCCATTGATGGCGTTTCAAGAACAGAAACCTTCATCTCTTTAGAACAACAAATAGAACGACAAATTCAACTATAAAACCCTTCGACTGCGCTCAGGGTGACAGATTAGAATAAAAAAAATTAAATTAAATCTGAAACTTGTTATTTCAACACAATAGAAATCTCATAAAGCAATTTTCTTAATGTAATTTCTTCCGAAAAATCAAAATGACAAAAATATTAAAATAAAAAAATGAACCTCAACAAATTTTCAAAAGAAAGCGTAACACTCGCATTTTATATAATTTATATATTAATTGCAGGAATATGTTTCGAATTATTTCCAGGCGACAGTAAATCTCCTAATATTGGTATTGTTTTATTGTATATTTTCATACCTATTAGTTTGGTTTACTTTATGGTTCACTTAATTCGTCAGCTGTTTGGAGGCAAAAACTATATTAAATGCATTACAATTCATGGTGTAGTTTGGTTGTCAATTTTTATAATTTTAACTACTGCTAAACAATAAAAAAAACCGTTTTATTTAAAAATAAAACGGTTTTTCTACATAGAATTATATTCTTTAATTTCTTCTTCCAAAAACTTGGAAAGCCCAATATAGCAATGATGCCAAAGCTCCAAGAGCAGCGACTACATAAGTTCTTGCAGCCCATTTTAAAGCATCTTCTGCTCCAGCATATTCTTCTTCAACATATTTTTATTTTTTAACCAAGCCAAAGCTCTATTGCTAGCATCATATTCGACAGGTAAAGTAATAAAACTGAATAGTGTGGCAATTGCCATTAAAATTAGACCCGCAACAGCAACATAAAATCCGATTGATGTTCCTTTAGAAGCAATTCCAAGCATCAATCCACCAATAATTAACCATTGTGACATACTTGAAGAAACATTTACAACTGGAACCATTTTAGATCGCATTGTCAACCATTGATAAGCTTGTGCATGTTGCACAGCGTGACCACATTCGTGAGCAGCAACGGCAGCCGCAGCCGCATTTCGTTGGTTATAAACTGCCTCACTTAGATTAACTGTTTTATCAGCAGGATTGTAATGATCGGTTAATTGTCCTGGCGTAGAAATAACTTTTACATCACGAATTCCGTTATCTGCAAGCATTTTTTCTGCTATTTCTGCACCAGACATTCCGTTGCGTAATGAGATTTTTGAATATTGTTCAAATTTGCTCTTTAGTCTTGAACTAATTAACCAACTGAATAATGCAATAACACCTATTAATATAAAATACATAATTGTTTAGATTTTAAATTATAATACAAGCATCAAATTATAAGCCAAATTCTGTTTTTATATTTTAAAACGCAAAAAACTGACATTTCGTCAATGTAATACCACAAAAAAACCTTGCAATTTCTCACAAGGTTTTCTCCGAATTAATAATCAAACTTCTTATAATAAGGTAATTCCAAAAACAAAACGATTTTTTCCGCTTTCGTTAACGGTATTCAAAACCGATCCAAAATCAGATTTCCATCTTCCTCTTGTAAAGCCAATTTCGTAGGCTGCATTAATTTGAATTGGAAATGATTTTCTAAACAAATACACCGATAGTGATGGGCCAGCATAATACATTTGATTTCTAAGATTCAAATGTCCGCTATTATTATTGGGTTCCAAATCGTTTAAATCTATTGTATTTGAAGAAGAATAAACATCTAAAGTGCTTGCTGTTGAAGCAATATTTATGCCGCTAGTAAACGCAATTTTTTCTTCATTGATTAGATTGTAATGAAATTTTAAACGTGAATTAAAAGCATAATATTTATTCTTACTTCCATTTTTCTCTGGATTGGAATACATAAATCCAAATTCGCCTGCACCTGAAAATTTTTCACCGAAGACATTCATTCCAACGACAAATTCAGAAATAACTTTTTGAACTTCGGGTAGATTTTTAAATCTTAAGTTTTTATTTATGTTTAAATCGTCTTGAACCTGAGCGCCAAAACCTACATAGAGATCAGTTTTAACTTTTTTGGAAGCCACAGAATCTTTGACTTGACCAAAACTAATTGCCGAAATAGTTAATAGAAATAATGTGCTAATTTTTTTCATTGGTTAAAATTGTAAGGTTAAAAATAGAAAAATCCAAATATCAAGAGAAAACTCAATATTTGGATTTTTATTGTAAATCTGTTTTATTTATCCTACTAAATTAATCACTTTTCCTGGAACGATGATTACTTTATTAGGTGTTTTTCCGTCCAATTGCTTGATGGTGCGTTCGTCTGCGAGTACAATTTCTTGTATTTGCGGAACCGTTAAATCTAAAGACAATTTAATCGTAAAACGCATTTTTCCGTTGAACGAAACTGGATATTCTTTCTCCGATTCTACCAAGTATTTTTCTTCACAAACAGGAAAATCAACTGTAGAAACCGAACCTTGATGACCCAATTGCGACCATAATTCCTCAGCAATATGCGGCGCATAAGGTGATACTAGAATTGCCAAAGGTTCTAGAATTTTTCTGTGGTTGCATTTTAATGTAGCCAATTCATTCACGCAAATCATAAACTGCGAAACTGAAGTATTGAATGAGAAATTCTCGATATCTTCGGTAACTTTCTTAATGGTTTTGTGCAATGATTTGTACATTTCAGCTGTTGGTTCGTCGTTAGAAACATTCAAACCTGTATTTTCATCAAAGTACAAACGCCACAGTTTTTTCAAGAAACCTGAAACGCCTGTAATTCCGGCAGTATTCCAAGGTTTTGCTTGTTCCAACGGACCCAAAAACATTTCATACAAACGCAACGTATCCGCACCATAATCATTACAAACATCATCTGGATTAACTACATTGTATTTTGATTTTGACATTTTTTCTACTTCGCGACCAACAATGTATTTACCGTTTTCTAAAATGAATTCGGCGTCTTTATAATCAGAATATAACGGATGATTTTTGAATGCTTCGATGTTTAACTCGTTTGTGATGTCATTTATTACTGATAAATCGACATGAATTTTACTTATGTTGACAATATTAACTCCTATGTTTATTATTCTTGAATCATTTGTTTTTAATTCATCTATAGTTTTCTTAAGTCTATCATTAAAAATTAGATTTGAGTATTCATTTTTAATAATTAAATCCAACTCTTCTAAATTATTCTCCTCAACAATTCTTTTAGAAACAAGTATAGAACTTAAAACATTCTTTATTTTATCAATATATTCAAGACTTGTTCTATCTCCTCTTTCAAAACTTCCAAAAACATGAGTAGATAACTCTAACCTATAAGCTAACGCACTCATTCCTAAAATCATTCCTTGATTGATCAATTTCTTGAAGGGTTCTTCGGTTGGCGCGTAGCCTCTATCTTTTAGAAATTTATTCCAAAAACGAGAATACAATAAATGTCCTGTTGCGTGTTCGCTTCCTCCAATATATAAATCTACGTTTTGCCAATAGTTTAATGCTTCTTTACTTGCAAATTCGTTTTCGTTGTGTGCATCCATATAACGCATCCAATACCACGAACTTCCTGCCCAACCTGGCATGGTATTCAATTCTAAAGGAAAAACAGTCACATTATCAATCAACTCGCAACTCGTAACTCGCAACTTTTCACTATCCCAAGCCCAATTAGTTGCGTTTCCTAATGGCGGTTGTCCGTCTTCGGTTGGTAGATATTTTTCAACTTCTGGCAACACAATTGGCAAATGTTTGGCATCAATCATTTGTGGCAATCCATTTACATAATACACCGGAAATGGTTCACCCCAATATCTTTGACGAGAGAAAACCGCATCACGCAAACGGTAATTGGTTTTGCCTTTTCCTTGATGGATTTTTTCTAATGCTTCGATGCTATTTTTTGTTCCTTCTTTGTAATCTAATCCGTTAAGGAAATCAGAGTTTACCAATTCGAAGCCGCTTTTCTCACCATAAGCCGCTTCAGAAATATCTTTATTGAAAATATTTTTAATTTCAGGCATACCATTTTGACCTTTAAAGAAATTTGCAAAAGCATAATCTCTTTCGTCACCACACGGAACTGCCATCACTGCACCTGTTCCATAACCAGCCAAAACGTAATCGCCAATCCAAACCGGAATTGGTTCTTTAGTAAATGGATGTTCGGCAAACGCACCAGTGAAAACTCCAGAAATGGTTTTTACATCGGCCATTCGTTCTCTTTCTGAACGTTTTGCTGTTGCTTCAACATAAGCATCAACCACAGCTTTTTGTTCTGGCGTTGTAATTTGCGAGACCAAGTCATGTTCTGGTGCTAAAGTCATGAAAGTCACACCAAAAATTGTATCAGGACGCGTTGTGAACACTTCGATAAAAAGTTGTGAGTTTTGGGTTTCGGGTTTTGGGTTTAATGTGCCGTCAACTTGAAACTCGGAACTCGGAACTCGAAACCTTACTGTTGCTCCAATACTTTTTCCTATCCAGTTTCGTTGTGATTCTTTGATACTTTCACTCCAATCAATATCGTTTAAACCTTGCAATAATCGTTCGGCATAAGCAGAAATTCGCATGGACCATTGCGTCATTTTTTTACGAATAACAGGATGTCCGCCACGTTCTGAAACACCGTTTACAATTTCGTCGTTGGCTAAAACTGTTCCTAACGCTGTACACCAATTTACTTCGGTTTCTGCCAAATAAGTCAATCGGTATTGCAATAGTATTTGTTGTTTTTTCTCTTCTGAGTAAAACTTCCAATCTGAAGGGAAGAATATTTCGATATTATCGTCACAAACAGCTTGAACTGTAGAATTTCCTGCCATTTCAAAAATGGTAATCAAGGTCGAAATATCTTCGGCTTGGTCTGTTTTTTTATTGTACCATGAATTGAACAACTGAATAAAAATCCATTGTGTATGTTTGTAATAATCGGCATTTGACGTGCGCACTTCTCTACTCCAATCGAATGAAAATCCAATTTTATCTAGTTGCTCACGATAACGCGCAATATTTTCTTTGGTGGTTGTGTCTGGATGTTGCCCAGTTTGAATAGCATATTGCTCTGCAGGTAATCCAAAAGAATCATAACCTTGCGGATGCAAAACGTTAAAACCTTTGTGACGTTTGAATCGGGCAACAATATCTGAAGCAATATATCCTAACGGATGACCAACGTGCAAACCTGCTCCTGATGGATAAGGAAACATATCTAAAACATAATATTTTGGTTTATCCGAATGATTTGCTGCAGCAAAAGTTTGGTGTTCTGCCCAATATTTTTGCCACTTGGCTTCGATTTTTTCGTGATGGTATTTCATATTTTAAGTTTCTGAGTCGCTAAGATTATGAGTTACTGAGATTCTAAATAAAGAGTTCAAGTTTGACTAAAATCCTAGTAACCTAGTTTTATTTTAATTTATTACAAAATTATCGTTTTTAAAACACATTTACTTGTAAGAATTTACTTTGTTATTTTTTTTACTTAAAAGCTTGAAAGTTAATCGAAAGTTAATGTCTACGCTAATCGGTCACAAATTTACATTTATTGTACTAAAGTCAAAACTTTAAACGTTATAAACTATGAATAAAGAAATTGTTTATTATTTTTACCGCTTAATTTAGTACTTATGGCATCAAATTTTGATAAGTTTCAGAAACGCAGATTGATTTCTTCCTATTTTTCGGTTGTTTTGAGTGTATTTCTAGTATTGTTTTTACTGGGATTACTTGGACTTTTTATCATCAATTCTAGAAGATTATCAGACAATTTTAAAGAAGATATTGTAATGACGGTTTTCTTTAAAAATGAAGCTAACGATACGATTTTTAAAGCATTTGAAGCAGAAATGAAAGCAGGCAAGTTTGCTAAAGACTTCAAATATGTTTCTAAGGAAGTTGCTGCCAAACAGCACAAAGAGGTTATTGGCGAAGATTTTATGCAGTTTTTGGGTGTAAATCCGTTACAAAACTCTTATGACATTCACTTAAAAGCAGATTATGTTACCAATCCAGGTTTTTCTAAAGTAGAAAGTGAAATTCGTAAAAACACAATGGTTGCCGATGTGGTTTATGACAAGCAATTAATTACGTTAGTAAATGACAACGTAAAAACCATAAGTATGTGGATTTTAATCATCAGCGGAGTATTTGCTTTTATCTCGGTTTTATTAATCAACAGTTCGATGCGTCTTTCTATTTATGCCAATAGATTTATCATAAAAACAATGCAAATGGTTGGTGCAACTAAAGCTTTTATTAGAAAACCATTTGTTAGAAAAAGTATTATTTTAGGATTTATAGGTTCGGTTTTAGCAGTTTTAGCATTACTTGGTGTATTGACTTATGTGTCTATAAATTATCCAGGATTAGATATTCTTAAAGACATTCCATTAACAATTATAGTATTATTAGGCGTTTTGGTTCTTGGCGTTTTAATAACTTGGATAAGCACTCACTTTGCCACACAACGCTTTTTAAATTTAAGAACAGACGATCTTTATTAGAAAATACAGATAATAGACGAATAGATAACAGATAGAATTTATGAAAAATAACGAACAAACAACAGAATTTCTTTTTGACAAAGTAAATTATAAATTTTTATTAATTGCAATTGGTGTCATAGCACTAGGATTTATATTAATGTCTGGTGGCGGAAGCGACAATCCAAAAGTATTTAATGAAGATGTATTTAGTTTTAGAAGAATAAGATTAGCACCAACCGTAGTTTTAATTGGTTTTGGAATTGCTATTTATTCAATCTTTAAGAAGTCGAAATAAATGGATTATTTACAAGCAATTGTCCTTGCAATTATAGAAGGAATTACTGAATTTCTTCCTGTTTCTTCAACTGGACATATGATTATTGCAAGTTCATTTTTTGGAATTGCTCATGATGATTTTACCAAACTTTTCACAATTGTAATCCAACTCGGAACAATACTTTCGGTTGTGGTTTTATACTTTAAAAGATTTTTTCAAAGTTTCGATTTCTATTTTAAATTACTAGTAGCTTTTATTCCTGCAGTAGTTTTTGGATTGCTTTTTAGTAAAAAAATTGATGCTTTATTAGAAAACCCATTTACTGTTGCCATTTCCCTTTTACTTGGCGGAATCATTTTATTAAAAGTAGACGATTGGTTTTCTATAAAAACCGAAGTTACTACCAACCAAGAAATATCTTATTTAACAGCTTTCAAGATTGGATTTTTTCAATGTTTGGCAATGATTCCTGGTGTTTCAAGAAGCGGCGCAAGTATTGTTGGTGGTATGTCACAAAAATTATCAAGAACAACTGCGGCAGAATTTTCATTTTTTTTAGCTGTCCCTACAATGTTGGGCGCAACAGTTAAAAAATGTTACGACTATTATAAAGATGGTTTTGTATTGACCCACGACCAAATAAATTTTTTAATAATTGGTAATGTTGTTGGATTTATAGTTGCTCTTATTGCTATTAAAAGTTTCATTGGTTTTCTAAGTAAAAACGGATTTAAACTGTTTGGATATTATAGAATTATAGTTGGAATTGCACTGCTATTAATTCACTTTTTCATTCAAAAATTAGACATAATCTAATGACAGCCGAAGACTATCTAGAAGGTCAAATTATTCTAATTGACAAACCTTTGAAATGGAGTTCATTTCAGGCGGTGAATAAATTGAAATACATTTTGAAGCGAAAATACGATTTGCCAAAAAAATTTAAAATTGGTCATGCCGGAACTTTAGATCCTTTAGCAACTGGTTTATTAATTATTTGCACAGGAAAATTTACTAAAAGAATTACCGAAATTCAGGCGCAAGCCAAAGAATATACTGGTACAATAACTGTTGGAGCAACAACACCAAGTTACGATCTTGAAACCGAAGTTGATAAAACTTTTCCAACAGACCACATCACAGAAGCCTTACTACTTGAAACAACAAAACAATTTCTTGGTGAAATAGACCAAAAACCACCTGTTTTTTCAGCAATAAAAAAAGACGGAAAAAGACTTTATGAACATGCGCGTGCTGGTGAAGAAGTTGAAATTGCTTTTAGAAAAACCACCATTCACGAGTTTGAAATTACTAGAATTGCCTTGCCCGAAATTGATTTTCGTGTTACTTGCAGCAAAGGAACTTACATCCGTTCGTTAGCCTATGATTTTGGAATTGCACTTCAATCTGGAGGCCATTTATCGGCTTTGCGACGAACTAAAATTGGAGATTATACTGTTGACAATGCCATAACTCCAGATGATTTTGAGAAAGAAACAGAAGAAATTTTATGAAAAAAACTTTATTAATTGCACTTATTTTGTTTGTGAATTCTTTAATTTTTGGTCAAGAAAACGAAAACACTAACTCTAAAAATAGTCGTTTTTTCACTCAATTTGATGTTTCAATTCCGTTTAAAGGCAATCCAAATCGTAACGAAACCTATGTCAATAGCCAAGAAAATACCAATAAAAACTGGTTTGTTCCCGACGGAATAAATGCTAAAATTGGATATGGAATTCAAGAAAATCGCTGGATTGGACTGAGTTTACATACAGGAATTGATTGGAAAGCTACTGAAAAACTTGTAGCAATTCCTATTTTTGCCAACCTTGGACTAAGTACATCTGTGGGCAATAATTTACGCCTAACATCACAAGTTGGCTATGGAAAAGGATTTGCACTTGGACGAGGAAATCTATCTGGAGCGTACAAAAAAATAAGTTTGGGAATTGAAACAGATGCTGATTTAATACTCTTTGCAGAACTATCAAATTATGATATTAAGGTAAAAAATTTCGAATCGGTTTCGAGTTTTAGTTTAGGAATTGCATTGCGTACTTTCTAGTTTAGAATTTTTATTAAGTTAAAAACAAATCATCTAAAATCAATTTGGTTAAAATTTCTGTTCATTAAATTTTTCTATCCATTTATTTCTTACTTTTACTTTCCTATTAAATTTCATTTTTCATGAAAACAGCAAATAAAAAAACAAAAAACCTTGCAACTCCAGGTAAGCCAATGTCTCAAGAAGATTTTGTTTCTCTAATCAAGGAAGCGGAAAAAGGAGAATTTATGACAGAAAAAGAGTTTGACCAAAAATTTAATGAATGGAGGTTGCAAAGAAAGAAGTAGTTCGATCAGATTTTTATTTTGCTGATATTCAAAATATTTATGAATATGGTGAAGTCACATTTGGAGAAAGGGCAGCACTCATTTTTTATGAAGATCTTAAAATAATTGTTCGTGATTTAGAAACAAATTATTTAGTCAATCCAGAATGCCGTCATCTAGAAACAAAAACCAAAATTTACAGAAATATAATTCTAGGTTCTTACTTAATAATTTATAGAATTAGAGCTAATAAAACTGAAGTTTTAAGAGCTTTTCACGGAAGTCGTTCTCCACGAATAATAAAACAAGTTAGAAAAGTAAAAGTCTAACCCTATTTCATCAACGCAATAATTTCTCTTTGAGTTGAAATTCCTTTGTCATTCAAATACCATTTTTGCAATTCAATTTTGGCAGTTTCATCTACAATTCCATGTTTTGCTTTATAATTTACTATTAATCTCCTTGCTTCTTCTGGTCGAGGTCCAAAATCATTAATAACTTCATTAGTAGTTTTATCAATAATTATTACTTTCGGAATGGAGCGCGTACCGTTGGTTAAAAATAAATTCATCAACTCTTGATTGTCATCTCGAAGCACAATTCTTAAATCTATTTTATCGCTTGCTTGTGCCATCTTATTTAGTATGGGTAAAATTTGAGCGGCATCACCACACCAACTTTCAGAAAGCACCAACCAGTAATATTCTTTTTCTAGCTTATTTAAAAAAAGTTTTACATCATTAGCAACTTGCATCGTTTTATCCAACCTATTTAATCTTGCTTCGTTTAATTTTGTGTAATTTATTAAAGCTTCTGTTTGTTCATGACCAGTCGTTTTAGCATCATTTGCTAATAAAGTAACGTGATTTCTATATTCTTGATAAGAAAAACTAGAAACTAAACTTTTTTCTATAATTGAGTTCATAACTACTATTTTATTTTGCAAAATTAGTTTTATTTTTACACATCATTTGTAACAATAATTACACACAAGCGTTATCATAACAAAAAAGTAATGGATTTACATTCAAAGTCAATAGGATTTGCATTATCTGGTGGTGGTTCTAAAGGATTGGCTCATGCTGGTGCAATAAAATTTCTAGAAGAACAAAATATTAAACCATCGCAAATTGCAGGTTCGAGTGCTGGTGCAATTGTTGGCGCATTATACGCTTGGGGAAAAACTCCCGAAGAAATTCTTACCTTTTTTAAATCAATTTACTTTTTTCATTGGAAACATTTTACATTGAAAAAAGCTGGTATTATTGATTGTGATTCCTTTAAAAGCTATTTTGAAGATATTTTTAAAGATGCTAAAATGAGTGATTTAAAAATTCCAATGCACATTACTGCAACAGATATGGTAAAAGGAAAGCTGAAAATCTTCAATAATTCTACAAAAATTGTTGATGCTGTTTTAGCTTCATCAGCTGTTCCCGGAGTAATTTCGCCCTATCTAATTAATGGGAATTTATATAGCGATGGCGGAATTTTAAATCATTTTCCATCAGATATTTTACAGGGAAGATGCGAAAACATCATTGGTGTATATGTGAGTCCTATTCAAAAAATAGAAGCTAAAGATTTAAATTCTATAAAGGCTGTAACTACTAGAGCATTCGATTTACTGTCGGCAAATTCAAACTTTCAAAAATTTAACAATTGCGATTGGGTAATTGAACCCGAAGAATTAACAAACTTTAGCACATTTGAAACCAATAAAATAAAAATGGATAAGATTTTTGAAATTGGATATCAAGCAGCAAAAAAGTCATTTGAAGCATTAGAAACATAATTTTTAAATTCGCTATTTCATAAAAATATATAATAACTATATTTGCAATTCAAAAACACAACCTTTTTCAAAATAAACAACTACGAATGAAATACAAAAGAATTCTTTTAAAATTAAGTGGTGAAGCATTAATGGGTGAACGACAATACGGAATTGATCCAAAAACACTAGCCGAATATGCTGATCAAATTAAGCAAATTCATGAAAAAGGTGTCGAAATTGCGATTGTTATTGGTGGTGGAAATATTTTTAGAGGTGTTGCTGGCGCAAGTAATGGAATGGACAGAGTGCAAGGCGATTATATGGGAATGTTAGCAACCGTTATTAACGGAATGGCATTGCAAGGCGCACTAGAAGACAAAGGAATGCTAACAAGATTGCAAACTGCCTTAAAAATTGAAGCTATTGCTGAACCTTACATAAAAAGAAGAGCTGTTAGACATTTAGAAAAAGGTAGAATTGTTATTTTTGGAGCCGGAACTGGAAATCCTTATTTTACAACCGATACAGCAGCCGTTTTGCGTGGTGTTGAAGTGCATGCTGATGTAATTTTAAAAGGTACAAGAGTTGACGGTATTTATACAGCCGATCCCGAAAAAGATGCAACAGCTACTAAATTTGATTACATTTCATTTGAAGATGTTATCAAAAAAGGATTAAATGTAATGGACTCAACAGCATTCACATTAAGTCAAGAAAATAAATTGCCAATCGTAGTTTTTGATATGAACAAAAAAGGTAATTTACTTAAAATTTGCGAAGGCGAAAACGTAGGAACAGTAGTTAATATATAGCAATCAGTAACCAGTTTACAGTCACAATTAAAAACTGAAAGCTGTGAATACAACTGAAAAACTCAAATAAAATGGAAGAAATTGAATTTATTTTAGACAGCACAAAAGAAGCAATGTCTGGTTCTATTGAACACCTAGAGAAATCATTTTTAAATATTCGTGCAGGAAAAGCATCTCCGCAAATGCTTGGAAGTGTTTTTGTAGATTATTATGGTTCACAAACACCACTTTCTCAAATTGCTAACGTAAATGTACCCGACGCAAGAACGATTACAATTCAGCCCTATGAAAAAAGCATGTTGCAACCTATAGAGAAAGCAATTATGATCGCCAATCTTGGCTTTAACCCAATGAATAATGGAGATTTAATCATCATTAGCGTTCCGCCATTGACGGAAGAACGTCGAAGAGATTTGGTAAAACAAGCAAAGTCAGAAGCTGAAGACGCTAAAATTAGTGTTCGTAATCACAGGAAAGATGCTAATTCTGACATTAAGAAATTAGAAAAAGACGGAACATCAGAAGATGTTTGTAAAACAGCAGAAGAAACAGTTCAAAAAATGACAGATAATTTCATTAAAAAGGTAGAAGAAACTTTGGTTCACAAAGAAGCCGAAATAATGAAAGTATAATTTTCGTTAAATCTATATTAAAATCCGTGTTGTCTAACTAAAATTAGGCGAGACGGATTTTTTTATTGCTACTTTTGTAGAAATTTTTTTACACAAGTTAAAACAAATCATTTTAATGAAAAATTTTTGTGTTTTTCTACTACTTCTTTTTTGCAATTTTGCAATTTCCCAAAAAACGATGAAAGGTCAAGTAATTGATTTTGATTCTACTGTGCCAATTGCTTTTGCTAAAATAACCTACAATAACAAAACAATTGCTTCCGATTGGGAAGGAAAATTTACTATTGATATAAAAGACGACAACAAGCCTATTGTGTTTTCTTACAAAGGTTATTATGACAAAACCTATTATCAAACTGTTGGCGCGAAATATATTTTGGTAAAAATGGTGACGAACAACACCTTAAAAGAACAGGAGATTTATTCTGAAAATCAAGTAAATTTAATTATCAAAAAAGTTATTGAAAATAAGCCAAAAAATCAACCAGAAAAAGCCTTAAACACATTTGAATACAAAAATTACGAACATTTATTAGTATCAGCAAATCCCGATTCTATTTCTGGAAAAATTGATACTATTTATAAAAAATCACTGTTTGGAAAAACTAAAATTCAATTGGATTCTACCAATTATAAATTCAAAAAATTAGTCGAAAAACAGCACATCTACCAAACCGAAAAAGTAAATTTATTACAACACAACAACGACGGAACCAAAGAAACAATTCTAGCTTCTAGAATGGCAGGTTTCAAAAAACCGCTATATGAATATTTAGGTTTAAATTTAGTTTCCTATTCATTGTACGACAATAGTTTAGAGATTTTAGAAATTCCCATTAGAAATCCAATTTCTAGTTACGGACGAAAATTATTTGTTTTTAAAATTATTGACACTGTAAAAATTCAAAACAGAACCGTTTATCGTATTTATTTTCAACCAAAAAAATTGAATTCGGATAAATTGAGAGGTTTACTTTTTGTCGATGCAGAGAATTTTGCCATAGCAAAAGCATTTTATAGGATTTATGGAATCATCAACATCAATGCAACTTATACTTTCAACTTCATGAAAGAACATAAATTGTGGTTTCCAGAGAAAAGAAAATTTATTGTTGTAAAAGGAAATAACAGCGAAGATTTGAAAGTTCTTGGCGGAACAATCAAATTTAACTCTAGTCTGGAAGGATTGCAAAAAGATGCTTCCGACCAAATGTATCTAAAACTAGAATCAACTCCTTATGATATAAAAATTAACGAGTTAGTTTCTTTTAAAACACCAAGCATAAAAATTGATGTTCCAGAAGCCAGCATGTCTAAACCCGATTCTTATTGGAAATCTTTGAAAAAAGACACGCTCGACGTTAGAAAAATTCGAACTTACACCAACTTAGATAGTCTTGCGGTTGCAGAAAATATTGAACAAAAAATATTTTTAGGCAAGAAAATATTCAACGGCTATTTACCTGTAAGTTATGTAGATATCGATTTAAAATCAATTATAAAATATAATAATTATGAAGGTTTTAGACTAGGAATTGGCGGTATTACTAACAATAAATTGTCTGAAAAATATAAAGTAAGTTTCTTTGGCGCCTACGGATTTAAAGATGATAAATTAAAATATGGCATCACTCCTTCTTATTTGCTTGAAAAAGAAACCAATACATGGATAAGCGCGTCTTACAACGATGATTTGAGTGAGATTGGTCAAATTCAGTTTGCAACACAGGCGCGTCGTTTTAAAATATATGATCCTAGACCAATTAATATTTCAACTTTTTATAGTAATAAAGCTGCTTCTTTTTTTATAGAAAGTAAATATATTCCTAAAACAGATATTTATTTTGGCATTTCTAGAAGTGAAATTCTACCTCTTTTTGACTATACTTTTTTTGCAAAAGAAAATTATTATAAGAATTTCAACTTAACAACGGCGCAATTTTCAATTCAATGGAATCCTTTTAGTGGTTACATGCAAACGGCTTCGGGAAGAATTGAAATTGAAAAAAGGTTTCCAAAATTTGCCTTACAAGTTACAAAATCATTTGACAACGTTTTAGGAAGTGATTTTGATTTTACCAAAATTGACTTTAAAATAACACACGAAATTCCGTATTTATCAGGTCAAAATACGTCGTTTATTTTACAAAGCGGATTTGCCTTTGGCGATGTTCCATTAACTCATTTATACAGTATTGCGCCAAATAATTTAAACAGAGAAACATTATTTAAGCGTATTACTTTTGCAGGTAAAAACAGTTTTGAAACCATGTTTTTCAATGAATTTTTCTCAAGCAAATATGTTTCTTTTCATGTAAAACACACATTTAATAAAGTGAAAATTGCATATAAAATTAAACCTTTAATTTCTGTAGTAACAAGAATGGCTTGGGGAAATTTGGACAAACCAGAACAACAAATTGGATTTCAATATAAAACTTTAGAAAGAGGTTTTTTTGAAAGCGGTGTCGAGGCCAATCAAATTTTTAAAGGATTTGGGTTGACTTTCTTCGTTAGATATGGTCCAAATGCATTACCTAAATTTGAAGACAATTTTGCTTTGAAGTTGAGTTATGTTTTGAATTTAGGATTTTAATTAAGGTTTAATAATCAAAACCGAAGGCACTGTACTCAACCAAACACTTTGAGAATCTACTAATTTCTTCCAACTTTCTAGTGATATCATCATTAAATCTTGTTTGGCAAGAAATCCGGCTTTCATTTTGTTTTCTGTAAGTATAGCAATGTTTTCGGGATAATTTTGAGATAATGTTTGTATTGCCAATTCAATATCTTGGTTGTTTTTTACTTGTTCATCAATATCTAAAACGGTAACTTTAGAATTGCTATTATACACTAATTTCTCAGCATATTCAATAAGAAAAGCATCTTCTACAGAAAAAATTGGCACAAAAACTTCTGTCAATTCTGTCAATTCTTTATCGATTAATATTCCTAGTGGCGTTTTACTTTTAGAAATAATCAATCGCGTTCTATCGTCAAAAGGTGAGTTTTGAAAAAGTCCTTCTTTACCGGTAAATTTATCCAGCAATCGATCTGGATTTATAATTCTCGTTGTAAATCCGAGTACTTTTCCTAATAACGTTCCTTCAAAAATTGATTTTCCTAAACCTACCAAAACCAAATCAAAATCGCCTCTAGTAGCAATATCGGCAATATCCGTTTCTATATCTACCGTTGCTTTAAAAATAGTTGTGATTTCTTGGTCAAGAACTTTAGATTCTGCAAGTATAGGTTGAAATGTTTCTTGCTCATATTCTTCTAAATTGTAAGCATGCATTTCATCTGATAAAGACATGTGCAAAGCAGTTACATTAGTATTTTCCTTTTGCTTTTTAACAAAACTATTGGCCAATCTAAGTAGTGATTTTCCCTTTTCGTTGTTTCCAAAAGAAATTAAAACTTTAAAAGTGCTGTTGCTAATTTCCTTCGGAATTATTACTTCTTTTCGCTTAAAAATATAGTTTATCAAATCTATTGCTGGACCAGTCATAAAAGTCGTGACCAAAGCCATAATGACCATCATTGTAAAAATTTCTGTAGATAAAACGCCTAAATCATATCCTATATTCAATACAACCAATTCCATCAATCCACGAGTGTTCATTAACGCACCAATTGTTAAGCTGTCGCGCCAATTCTGACCTACAAATTTTGCTGCCAAAGTACTCCCTAAAAACTTTCCTACGACAGCAACAAGAATTATAAATCCAGTGATTTTCCATAAATAAGGATCATTAATCAATCCTATTTGCGTTCTTAAACCTGTAAAAACAAAAAACAATGGAAGCAATAATATTAAGGCAACATCTTCAACTTTTTCTATGATAATGTTTCTAATTTTAGAAATATCGGGCATAATTGCACCAGTTAAAAAAGCTCCGAATAAAGCATGAATACCAATAACTTCAGATAAATAAGAAGATATAATTAGCGTCAACAAAAATATTGCAACTACTGGTTTGCTTAAATTATCACGAGTTGCATACAAATCACCTACTTTTTTCAAAAACGGTTTTACTATAAAAAGCATGGCTAAGACATAAACCAAAGCCAACATAATAACATACATAGAACTAGCAAAAGTTCCTGCTTTTACAATGGCAATTACAGCGGCAAGAATACACCAAGCTGTAATATCATCGGCTGCAGCACAAGTAATTACAATTGCACCAAGCTTGGTTTTATGAATACCTCGTTCTTGAACAATTCGTGCCAAAACAGGAAATGCAGTAATACTCATGGCAATTCCCATAAATAAACTAAACGATAAAAACTCAACACCTTTAGGAGCAAATTGATTGTAAACAAAGTAAGACAATCCTATTCCAAGTGCAAACGGAAAAACTATGCTGGCATGACTTATTACAACAGCATCGTTGGCTTTATTTTTTAAAACCTTCAAATCCAACTCCATACCAATAACAAACATGAACAATATCAACCCTATTTGACTAAGAAATTGAAGATTTCCAAGAGATTCTGTTGGAAAAAGCAAACCTGAATATTCTGGAAAATACATTCCAACAACCGATGGTCCAAGAAAAATTCCAGCAATAATTTCACCTATTACAGAGGGTTGTCCTATTTTTCTAAACAACCATCCAAATAATCTTGCCACAATAATTATGGTTATAATTTGGAGTAAAAGTATAGCAAGCGGATGTTTTAAATTATGAGTTAGCGAATCTATAAACTGACTGAAATAAGTTGCTTTAGAGCTAGGAGAAACTACATCGCTAGTTTGCAAAAGTTTTCCTTTAGAAACAATCCAAAAAATCAAAGCTGTAAATCCGCCAGTTACAGCAATATAAAACAAAGCATTTTTGATATTTTTCATTCTTAAATCAACGTTTTTTTTAGCATTACAAATATGAGAAAAATTGCATCAAAAACTATAAAAACACTGTAATTTTAATATGAATTTTAGATTAGAACAAAATAGCTAAATTTCTATACAAAAGATACGGTGAAGTTCTTTTGAATTGAGCGGTTTTGATTACCTTTGCATCCCATTTTAGGTCATATGAAAAAGATGTTAGGTATTGGTTTCTGGGAATTTATAGCGCGAGTTATCCTTAGAAACAGAGTTGTTTTATTACTAGGAGTTGTCGCAATTACTGTTCTTTTTGCATTGCAATGGAAAAATGTTAGGTTTACTAAAACTGAAGCAAACCTTATTCCGGCAGACGATAAAGTAAATGTTGATTACGATAAATTTCTAAAAAACTTTGGCGAAGAAGGAAATCTAATTGTTATTGCAACCAAAGACCATAAATTATTTACTCCTAAAGTATTCAAAGCTTGGAGCGAAATGATGGAGAAATTTAAAAGTGATAAAGAAGTAACTTTAGTTATTTCGGTTGATAATCTTCAGAAATTAGTTAAAAATGATTCGCTTAAAACCTTTCAATTAAAACCATTTGTTAATCCAAGTAAAATTAACAACCAAAAGTATTTAACTTCTTTAAAGACAGATTTTTTTACAAATTTTCCTTTTTACGAAGGATTACTTTTTAACAAAAATACACAAGCTGTAAGATCGGCAATTTACATTGATAAAAAAATTGTAAATACCACAGCAAGAAAAGAATATATCTTAAATAAATTCATTCCAGAAGTCAATAAATTCTATGAAGAAACCGGAATAAAACCGCACGTTTCAGGAATGCCATACATAAGAACCCTAAATGCCAAAACAATTATTGATGAAATTGGGTTGTTTATTGGTGCAGCATTATTGATTACATCGCTTATATTTTTCTTTTTTTTCCGTTCGTTTAGAGCAACAATGGTTTCAATGATTGTTGTAATTATTGGCGTAATGTGGTCGTTTGGAATTATGGGGGCAATGGGTTACGAAATCACTGTTCTTACAGCATTAGTACCAACATTGGTTATTGTAATTGGAATTCCGAATTGCATATTTTTTATCAATAAATACCATCAAGAATACCACAAACATTCTAACAAAGCCAAATCGTTACAACGCGTTATTACCAAAACCGGAACTGCAACTTTAATGACCAACATTACAACTGCCGTAGGTTTTGCAACTTTTATAGTAACTAATAACATACTACTAAAAGAATTTGGAGTAGTAACAACGCTTAATATTTTAGCAATTTACTTGCTGAGTTTGTTGATAATTCCTATTTTTTTTAGTTACATTCCGCCACCTAATTCACGACATCTTGGGCACTTAGAACGCGACTCGTTGACCACTTTTTTCAAGTGGATAATCAATACTGTAAAATACAATCGATTTGGCGTTTATGTAACTTCAGTAATTTTTTTAGTTTTCGGAATTATTGGTATTTACGAAATTAAAATGTCGGGAAGTATCATTGAAGATATGCCAAAGAAAACTGAATTCTTTGATGACATTCGATTCTTTGAAAAAGAATTTAGCGGTGTAATGCCACTAGAAATAATGATTGACACCAAAAAGAAAAATGGTGCCATGAAACTTACCAACTTAAAAAGAATGGAAGAACTGGAAGAAACAATAAACGAAATTCCAGAACTTTCTAAACCGTTATCAATAGTCAATGTTGCCAAAAGTTTCACACAAGCTTATTACAATGGAAATCCAGAATTTTATGCAATTCCATCGTCGCAAGAAGAAACTTTTTTATTGCCATACATTAAAAATACTTTTAAAAATTCAAAAGACAATCAGCTTAAAAGTTATTTGAGTAATGACGGAAGTATTGCAAGAATGACAACGTTTATCAAAGATGAAAATGGCGATAAAATGGAAGACGTAGAAGCGCAATTGCGTCGAAAAATTAACAAACTTTTTCCAGAACCTAAATATGAAGTTATCATTACTGGTAAAGCATCTGTTTTTCAAAAAGGCACAAAATATTTGCTTGACAATCTTTTATCATCCTTACTTTTCGCATTTTTATTAACTGGTGGTTTGGTAGCCATAATGTTTCGTTCGTTTAAGATGGTTTTGGTAGCAATAATTCCAAATTTATTGCCGTTAATAATGACTGCTGGAATCATGGGCTTTTTGGGAATTCCATTAAAACCATCTACATTATTAGTATTCGGAATTGCCTTTGGGCTATCTGTAGACGACACTTTACGGTTTTTAGCACAATACCGATTGGAACTTGCTCGAAATGATTGGAAGATAAAAAAATCAGTATTTGCAACCTTCAACGATGCCGGAATTAGCATGTTTTACACATCGATAGTATTGTTTTTTGGGTTTTCTGTATTTATGCTTTCTAGCTTTGGCGGTACAGTTGCACTTGGCGGATTGGTATCAATAACACTTTGTTTTGGAATGTTGGCTAACTTGGTTTTGTTACCAGCATTGGTCTTAACATTAAATAAAACATTGGCAAACGAGCAAGAATTCTTAGAACCAACAATTGATATTCTAGAACATTCCGACGAAGAGTTGGACAAATTAGAAAAGAAAAATAAATAATTTATATTTGCACAAGGATATTTAAGATAAACTGTCACCCAGAGCGCAAGTCGAAGGGCTAAATTTTAAACAAGAAATGAAACATACAAAAGTTAAGGACTTATTAAACAGCACTAAAACGCTGCATGAAATAAATGCAAAAGGTTGGGTAAGAACTTTTAGAAACAATCAATTTATAGCATTGAACGACGGTTCAACTATTAACAATATTCAATGTGTAATAGATTTTGAAAACACACCAGAAGAAACTTTAAAAAGAATTACAACTGGAGCAGCAATTTCTGTTACAGGAGAATTGGTAGAAAGTAAAGGTGCTGGACAAAAATATGAAATACAGGTTTCTAAGTTAGAAATTCTTGGCGATTGTGATGCTGAGAAATTTCCAATACAACCTAAGAACAAACCAAGTTTAGATTTCCTTCGCGAAAACGCACATTTACGTCCACGAACAAATATGTTTGGTGCAATTATGAGAGTTCGTTCAGTTCTTTCATTTGCAGTACACAGTTATTTTCAAGAAAAAGGGTTTGTATATGTAAACACGCCAATCATCACAGGTTCCGATGCTGAAGGTGCTGGAGAAATGTTTAAAGTTACCGCTTTGCCATTTGACAATACTCCAAGAACAGAAGATGGAAAAGTAAATTATAAAGAAGATTTCTTCGGAAAAGAAACCAACTTAACCGTTTCTGGACAATTAGAAGGCGAAACTTATGCAATGGCATTGGGTCAAATTTATACTTTCGGACCAACTTTTAGAGCTGAAAATTCTAATACTTCACGTCACTTGGCTGAATTTTGGATGATTGAACCAGAAGTAGCTTTCAATGATTTGAACGACAATATGGATTTGGCAGAGGATTTTATTCAATACGTAATTAAATATACGATGGATAAATGTCCAGAAGATTTAAAATTCTTAGAAGCGCGTTTGTTGGAAGAAGAAAAATCTAAACCGCAAGCTGAACGTAGCGAAATGGCTTTGTTAGACAAATTAAATTTGGTTTTAGAAAACAATTTCAAACGTGTTTCTTATACCGAAGCTATTGATATTTTAAGAGATTCAACTCCAAACAAAAAGAAAAAATTCAACTATATCATCAACGAATGGGGTGCAGATTTGCAAAGCGAACACGAAAGATATTTAGTTGAAAAACACTTTAAATGTCCGGTAATTTTATTTGATTATCCTGCAAATATTAAAGCGTTTTACATGCGTTTGAACGAAGACGGAAAAACAGTTCGCGCCATGGATATTCTTTTCCCAGGAATTGGAGAAATTGTTGGAGGTTCACAAAGAGAAGAGCGTTTTGATGTACTAGTAGAAAAAATGAAAGCACTAGGAATTGACGAAGAAGAACTTTGGTGGTATTTAGACACCCGAAGATTTGGAAGCGCAGTTCACTCAGGTTTCGGATTAGGATTTGAAAGATTGGTGCTTTTCGTAACAGGAATGACTAATATCCGTGACGTAATTCCGTTTCCAAGAACACCACAAAACGCAGAGTTTTAAAAAAGTTTAATGTTGTTTAAAATTGTTTAAAGTTGTTTAATCCAAACACATTTAAACCCTTAAACTCTTAAACCTTTAAACCAAAATAAAAATGTTAAAACAAAACTTACAATTCAAATTATCTCAAAAATTATCTCCTCAACAAATTCAGTTGATGAAGTTGATTCAATTGCCGACGCTGGCTTTTGAGCAACGTTTGTTGGAAGAAATGAACGAGAATCCAGCATTGGAAACTGGTAAAGATGAGGAAGAGGTTTTTGAAAAAGATGAATTCGACAACAACGACGAATACGACGATTATGAAGGAAGCGACAATATTGAAGCCGATGATATCAATGTTGACGAATATTTAAGCAACGACGAAATTCCAGATTACAAACTGCAAGCCAACAATTTTAGCGACGACGATGACGATCGCGAAAATCCTTATGCATCACCAGTAAGTTTTCACCAAGATTTAATCAATCAGTTAAACACTTTTATACTGAATGATACCGACAGAGAAATTGCAGAATTCTTGGTTGGAAGCATTGATGATATGGGTTACATTCGAAGAACAATTCAGGATATTGTAGACGACATGGCATTTACTCAAGGCATTTACACCGATGAGAAAAATGTAGAACGCATGCTGCACGTAATTCACGAACTAGAACCTTCAGGTGTTGGTGCGCGCGACTTACAAGAATGTTTACTATTGCAATTAAAGCACAAAACGCCAACAGAATATGTTGCTATGGCAATTGATATTGTCGAAAATCAATTTGAAGCGTTTACCAAAAAACATTACGATAAGTTACTTCAAAAATACAGTATTTCGCAAGATCAGCTCAAAAAAGCAATTCACGAAATAGAAAAATTAAACCCAAAACCTGGAGGTTCTTTTACCGGAAACAACAAAGTTACCGAAAACATAATTCCAGATTTCGCCATAAGAATCAACGATGGCGAGCTCGAACTGACCTTAAATGGCAGAAATGCTCCATCGCTGCACGTTTCTAAAGACTACCAAGAAATGATGCAAACCTATAAAGATTCTCGTGACAAATCGGGTTCACAAAAAGATGCCGTTCAGTTTATCAAACAAAAATTGGATTCGGCCAAATGGTTTATCGACGCAATCAAACAACGTCAAGAAACCCTTTTTGTAACCATGAACGCCATCATGCATTTTCAAGAAGAATTTTTCCTTGACGGCGAAGAAACCTCAATGAAACCAATGATTCTAAAGGACATTGCAGACATGGTTGGTCTAGACATTTCAACCGTTTCTCGTGTGGCAAACAGCAAATATGTTGACACGCCATATGGCACAAAATTGATTAAGGAATTCTTCTCAGAAGCAATGAAAAATGATCAAGGCGAAGACGTTTCAACGCTAGAAATCAAGAAAATTCTTCAAAATACTATAGAAGACGAAGATAAAAGCAAACCGCTTCCAGACGATCAATTGGCTGAAATTCTAAAAGAAAAAGGCTATCCAATTGCGAGACGAACTATTGCAAAATATCGTGAACAACTAGACATTCCTGTGGCACGAATGAGAAAGAAGATTTAATTTTTCTTTCCATAAAAAATGCCCCAAATAGTGTCTAACTTTTTGGGGCATGTCCAACACTGGAAGTTTTTTTATTTTCATTGCTATCAGGGCTAAAAAGGTTTTGTCTCTTGTAAAGAAATGAGGTAAAAAACAACAGACAATCCATCAACTTTTTAAAAACTCAATATTTCGCTTAAAACCTTCAAGTTTAGTTCTTTTTACTGCTGAATTTTTAAAAACTTGTCTAAAGGTATCATCTGTAATTTCGTCCCAATCTTTTTTAGAGAAAGACAAAAGATCAGGATTGGCATTAAATAAAGGTTCGCTGTGCGGTTTAGAAAATTTATTCCACGGACAAACGTCTTGGCAAACATCACAGCCAAATGCCCAATCATCTAACTTTCCTTTAATTTCTAATGGTAAATTATCTTTCAATTCAATAGTATAATAAGAGATGCATTTGCTTCCATCTACAACATAAGGCGAAACGATTGCTTCTGTTGGGCAAGAATCAATACAAGCGGTGCAAGTTCCGCAATGATCTGTTGTTGCGAAGTCATAATCTAATTCTAAATCTACAATCAATTCAGCAATAAAGTAAAACGAACCTACTTTTTGGGTAATTAAATTACTATTTTTCCCTATCCAACCCAAACCACTTTTTGCAGCCCAAGCTTTGTCTAAAACTGGTGCAGAATCTACAAATGCTCTGCCCGAAACTTCTCCAATTTCAGTTTGAATTGTAAATAATAATTCTTTTAATTTTTCTTTAATTACAAAATGATAATCTTGACCGTAGGCATATTTAGAAATTTTATAACTTTCTGTATTTTGTGCTTCTGATGGATAATAATTCAATAGTAATGAAATAACACTTTTGGCATCATCAACCAACAAAGTCGGATTCAATCGTTTATCAAAATGATTTTCCATGTAATACATTTGACCATGATGATTTTTATTAAGCCAATTTTCTAATCTTGGTGCTTCCTCCTCAAGAAAACCAGCTTTGGATATCCCACAAGACAAAAAACCGAGGCGTTTTGCTTCGGCTTTTATAAGAGATGTATATTTTTCTTTGTTGTTTATCAAAATCAAAACAATCCTCCTTGAATATTGGTTTTAATTTTTCCTAAATGTTTATAGGCTTTCTCTGTAACTTCTCTACCTCTTGGAGTTCTCATAATAAATCCTTCCTGAATCAAGAATGGTTCATAAACTTCTTCAATAGTTTCAGCACTCTCTGAGACGGCAGTTGCTAGAGTTGATAATCCAACTGGACCACCTTTAAATTTATCTATAATTGTGATAAGAATTTTATTATCCATTTCATCCAACCCGTGAGCATCAACATGTAACGCTTTTAATGAATATCTAGCAATTTCAATATCAATTTTACCGTTTCCTTTTATTTGCGCAAAATCTCTTACACGTCTTAAAAGTGCATTGGCAATTCTTGGCGTTCCTCTACTTCTACCAGCTATTTCTATTGCTGCTTCCATCGTTATTGGCATTTTTAAAATTCCAGAACTACGCTGCACTATTGTAGTTAGTAGCTCGGTATTATAATATTGCAAACGACTTTGAATTCCGAAACGAGCTCTCATTGGAGCAGTTAATAATCCTGAACGAGTTGTTGCACCAACAAGAGTAAATGGACTAAGATTTATTTGAACAGTTCTTGCATTTGGACCTGATTCAATCATGATATCAATCTTAAAATCTTCCATCGCCGAATATAAATATTCTTCTACAATTGGGCTCAAACGATGGATTTCATCAATAAATAAAACATCACGTTCTTCTAAATTAGTAAGTAATCCTGCTAAATCTCCGGGTTTATCTAGAACTGGTCCAGAAGTAATTTTTATTCCAACACCAAGTTCGCTAGCCAAAATATTGGCCAATGTTGTTTTTCCTAATCCGGGTGGACCATGAAAAAGTGTATGATCTAAAGCTTCATTTCTTTGATTAGCAGCTTCAACAAAAACTTTCAAATTATCTAAAACTTGTTCTTGACCAGTAAAATCGTCAAATGAAAGAGGCCTTAACTTTTTCTCTAGATCAAGCTCATCAGGATTATAATTAGAATTGGTAGGATTTAAATTTTCATTCATATTACAAATATATAACAAAGTTGGTTGCAAATAAAAATGCCTCTCAATTAAGAAAGGCATTTTGATATTTATTTTATGTCTTAGTGATGTAAAACCTCTTCACCTGGCTTCATCGGTACATTTTGAGGAACGAAATCTTCATCATGACCTGGCTTACTATAATCGTAAGGCCATCTGTGAACTTCAGGGATTTCTCCTGGCCAGTTACCGTGAATATGTTCAACTGGAGCAGTCCACTCAAGTGTATTAGATCTCCATGGATTTTGAACTGTTCTTTTTCCGTAGAAAATACTTGAAAAGAAGTTGTATAAAAACACCAATTGAAATGCACCACCAATTAAAGCAAACATTGTAATAACAACATTAACATTTTGTAAATCGTCAAACAATGGGAAATTAGTATTAGTATAGTAACGTCTTGGAAGACCAGCCATACCAATAAAGTGCATTGGAAAGAAGACACCATAAGCGCAAATTGCGGTTACCCAAAAGTGAACATAACCTAATGTTTTATTTAACATTCTTCCAAACATTTTTGGAAACCAGTGATAAATACCAGCAAACATTCCGTAAAGTGCAGATATACCCATTACTAAGTGAAAGTGAGCTACAACAAAGTAAGTATCATGAACGTTAATATCTAATGTACTATCTCCTAAAATAATTCCTGTTAATCCTCCAGTAATAAAAGTAGAAACTAAACCAATAGAAAAAAGCATTGCAGGATTTAGTTGAAGATTTCCTTTCCATAAAGTTGTTATGTAATTAAATGCTTTAACAGCAGAAGGAATTGCAATTAACAATGTAGTAAATGTAAATACTGAACCTAAAAATGGATTCATCCCAGAAATAAACATGTGGTGACCCCAAACAATTGTAGATAAAAATGCAATTGCAAGAATTGACATAATCATCGCTCTGTAACCAAAGATTGGTTTACGAGAATTTGTAGCAATTACTTCGGATGTTATACCTAATGCAGGTAATAAAATGATGTATACTTCAGGATGTCCTAAGAACCAGAATAAGTGTTCGAATAATACTGGTGAACCACCTTGATAATTCAATACTTCACCTGCTAAATAAATGTCAGACAAGAAAAATGAAGTGCCAAAACTTCTATCCATAATTAATAATAAAGCAGCAGATAATAATACTGGAAAAGAAATAACTCCAATAACAGCGGTTACAAAGAACGCCCAAATTGTAAGAGGCATTCTAGTCATTGACATTCCTTTAGTTCTTAAATTAATAACCGTAACAATATAATTTAATGAACCCATCAAAGAGGAAGCAATAAAGACTGCCATAGAAACTAACCAAAGCGTCATACCAAGACCAGAACCAGAAATAGCTTGAGGCAATGCACTTAGAGGTGGATAAATTGTCCAACCAGCAGATGCTGGTCCAGATTCAACAAATAATGAAGAAACCATTATCACACTTGAAGTAAAGAACAACCAATAAGAAACCATATTAAGGAATCCCGAAGCCATATCTCTTGCGCCTAATTGAAGTGGTATTAATAAATTACTAAAGGTTCCACTTAATGCAGCTGTTAATACAAAGAACACCATTATGGTTCCATGTATGGTTATCAAAGATAAATATGCCTCGTTTGTCATGATTCCATCAGGAGCCATTTTTTCTCCTAAAAAGAAACTAAAAACCTTAAAAGACTGCTCAGGCCAAGCCAATTGAAGTCTAAAAAGTAAAGACATACCAACACCAATAACACCCATTATTATTCCCGTCAATAGATATTGTTTGGCAATCATTTTATGGTCAATACTAAATATATACTTAGTAATGAAAGTATCCTTATGGTGGTGTTCATGATGATCATCGTGATGATCTTGTGCGTGATTATCGTGTGCGTGACTCATATTATAAAATATATTATATTTTTTATTATTTGATTTTTACTACAGCAACTAAAGTAGAATCTTTTTTTACTGTTGTAGAATCAGTTTTTGCTGGATTAGCTTCAGCGGCTTTAGCTTTCGCATCATCTTCAGCAGCAGTTTTAACAGTTTGAACTAATCCTGTTTTTCCTTTTAACCAAGACTTATATTCATCTGGAGTATCTACAACTATTTTCATTTGCATATTATAGTGAGATGCACCACAAATTTTATTACATAAAAGTAAAAAATCGAAAGTATAGGGATCCAAAGCCGTTTTACCATCAGCAACTAGAATTTTACTTTTTTCTTCTCTAATTCTGTTAATATTAGCAACTTTTTCAGTCATTTCTTTAGTTTCTCTCATCTGTGTAGTAGTCATTGATGGAGTAAAAGCAAATTGAGTAACCATACCAGGAACACAATTCATTTGAGCTCTAAAATGAGGCATGTACATTGAATGCAATACGTCTTGAGAACGGATTTTGAAAACAACTTTTTTACCTTTAGGCAAATGTAATTCATCAGTTACAATATCATCTTGTGCATTAGGATCAGATAAATCTACACCTAAAGTATTTACACCTTCGATTAACCTAACATTCGCTTTTCCTAAAACATTATCTTCTCCTGAATATCTTGCAGTCCATTTAAATTGTTGCGCATAGATTTCAATGACAATTGGTTTCTCTTCTTTCTCATTTACAAACATAATATCTGTCCAAGAGTACAATCCGAAAAATATCAAAACTGCGAGAACTATGGCAGGAATTGAACTCCAAATGAATTCTAATTTATTGTTGTCAGAAAAATATGAAGCAACTTGACCTTTCTTTCCACTATACTTGTACGCAAAATAGTGAAGTAACGCTTGCGTAATTGTTTGAACTACAAAAATCAGCAGCATTGAAATCCACATTAGTTGATCAACATCTTTTCCGTGAACAGATGCTGCATTGCTCATTAAAGGAAACTTTCCATAATTAATAAAACAAAAAATAGTAATAATGTATATAAAACCTAGAAAGGCAAACATTAAGTAACCATTTACTTTATTATCATTATCGTCTGCAACCTGAGAATTATTGGTTGTTTTACCTACTTGAGTTAAATCAAAAATTTTAGTTAGTTGCCACAATGCAACAGATAATAAAACTAAAACAAGAAGTACTAATAAACTTGTCATTTGTTGTTTACTTTAAATATTAATAATGAAAATGTTTACTTTCTTCAATGAATGGATTACGTTTTGGTGTAAGCGGCACTTTGGTTAATGCAGAGAATACAACATAAATAAACAATCCTAAAAAGAATAATACTGAACCGATTTCTGAAGCACCAATAAACCATTGATCGCCAACTGTAGCTGGCATAACCATATTAAAGAAATCTATATAGTGACCGCATAAAATTACAACTCCAGCACCAACAATAATTGGAGCAATACGTTTGAAATCTGTATTTATTAAAACCAATATTGGAAAAATAAAATTCATAACTACAGCACCAAAAAATGGTAAATTATAGTATTCAATTCTAAATTTGAAATAAGTCACTTCTTCTGGAATATTTGCATACCATATAAGCATAAATTGTGAAAACCATAAATAAGTCCAGAAAACACTGATACCAAACATAAATTTAGATAAATCGTGAATATGACTTGAATTCACATTTTCTAAGTATCCTTTAGATTTTAAATATAATGTTACCATTGAAATTGTTGTGATACCACTTACAAAGAAACTTGCAAAAACATACCATCCAAAAAGAGTACTAAACCAATGTGGGTCAAATGACATCAACCAATCCCAAGACATAATAGATTCTGTAACAATAAAGAAAACTAGGAATGCAGCTGACATTTTAAAATTCTTTTTGTAAAAAGTATTATCATTGGATTCATCTTGTGCCAAACAATTTTTTCTTGATAAATAACGGTATAAGTTCCATCCAGCTAAGAAAACTATAGCTCTAATTAACCAAAAAGTAACGTTTAAATATCCAGATTTTCCTGCAATTAATTTGTCATAATTTGCATTACCTACTTCGGTAACACCTTCTTTCATCCACACAAAAAGATTGTTGGAATGGAAAACATGGGTACCGGTAACAATTAATATAACTAAAAATAAAATTGATCCTACAGGTAAATAAGCAGTTATACCTTGCATAACTCTAAACAAAACTGGAGACCAACCTGCTTGAGCAACTTGTTGAATTGCATAGAATGCTAAAGCACCTAATGAAACCAACATAAAGAAAATACATGCTACATACAAAGCAGCCCATGGTTTATTTTGCAATTGATGAAAAACATGTTCTACATGTTCTTTATGTTCTTTCTCTGCATCAACGGCAGTTACTTCTACAGCTTTTTCATTGTGAGAACTTTCAATTTTTTCTTCAACAACTGGTGCAGATGCAACTTTAGATGTATCTTTTTCTGAATTAGATATAGAATCAGTCTTAGGTTCTACAATTTTTTCAGTAACTGGAGTTTCTGCAACTTCATGCTTAGCTTCAGCCTCGTGTGTGTTGTGAGCAGTAGCTTCAACTTTATGACCACCATGATGGCTTTCTGCTACTATTTTTTCTACTTCTTCAATAGTATTTGGAGTAGATAAAAAACCATACACTATACCTGCAAATCCTAAAATCATTAGAACAAGTGCTGTGTTTTTTAAACTTTTTGAAAATGTGTACATATCTATAACAATCTGTTTGTTCTACAATTATAATTCACTTTTAAGCTTCATCACATAAGCTGCTACTAACCAACGCTCATCCTGATTTAATTGATTTGCATAAGAACCCATCGAATTTAAACCAAAATTAATGACGTGATTAATACTTCCTTCGTTAATTATTCTATCGGCATAACTAGGAACACCTAAGAATTTACCTTGAGTAACCAATTTACCTTTTCCGTCTCCGGCATTTCCATGACAAATAGCACAATATATTTCAAAGAGTTCTTGTGCTTTTTTCATATCTGCTTTAGTTGGATCAATTGGAGACTTTAAATTTGCTGCCTTAACCGCCACATAAGATTCAGGAGTATTTGCATACTCATAAGGTACATAACCCCTTTTAATAGTACCAACAGGAGGCAATTGCCCTTCTTTTCCATTTTCAGATTTCGCATTAATTGAATTGAATGCATTTGACTCTGAATAAGTTTCATAAGCCACTGACTCATACATGTTTGGCATGTATTGATAGTTAGGTGAATTACTGTCTTTACATGATGATAAAGATAGTATTAACGCTAATACAAATGATATTTTAAATATACTTTTCATGTCTCTTTAGTGCTTTTCAATTACTTTAACTTCAACTGCACCTGTATTCTTCAAAAAAGAAGTTAATTCTTCTTCGTTATCATTTACAGCTACCTCCATCAAAAAGTGATCGTCTGTTGTTCTTACATCCGGATTTTCAGCTTGTTTAAATGGCCATAATTTACTTCTCATGTAGAAAGTAATTACCATTAAATGCGCTGCAAAAAATACAGTCATCTCAAACATAACCGGCACAAAAGCTGGCATGTTTTGAATATAACTCATACTTGGTTTTCCTCCAATATCTTGAGGCCAATCTTGAATCATAATATAATCCATCATTGTTGTTGCAACCGTTAAACCAATACATCCATAAATAAATGCACAAATTGCTAATCTTGTTGGTGCTAACCCCATTGCTTTATCCAATCCGTGAACAGGAAATGGAGTAAAAACTTCTTCAATATGATGATGTGCTTTTCTAGTTTGCTTTACAGCATCCATCAAAATATCATCATCATTGTATATAGCGTGTATAACTTTATTACTACTCATAACAAATATTAATGTTTATCTGAATGATTATTCTCTTGTTTTTCTCTTTCTCTTTTGTAATTTTCACCAGAAGATTTCAAAATAGTTTTAACCTCTGCTTGGGCAATTACTGGGAATGTTCTAGCGTACAATAAAAATAATACGAAGAAGAATCCAATAGTTCCTGTAAAAATTCCGATGTCAATAAATGTTGGTGAGAACATTGTCCATGAAGATGGAAGATAATCTCTATGCAATGAAGTTACGATAATTACGAAACGTTCAAACCACATACCAATATTTACAACAATTGAAATTATAAAAGAGAACATGATACTAGTTCTTAATTTTTTAGACCACATGAATTGTGGTGAAAAAACATTACATGTCATCATTGACCAATATGCCCACCAGTATGGTCCAGTAGCTCTATTTAAAAAAGCATATTGTTCATATTCTACACCTGAATACCAAGCAACAAATAATTCTGTAATATAGGCAACACCAACTATAGAACCTGTAATCATAATTACAATATTCATTAATTCAATATGTTGAACTGTTATATATGCTTCTAGTTTAGATACTTTTCTCATAATAATAAGTAAAGTATTTACCATTGCAAATCCTGAGAAAACTGCTCCTGCCACAAAGTATGGTGGAAAGATTGTTGTATGCCATCCCGGAACTACGGAAGTGGCAAAGTCAAAAGATACAATTGTATGCACAGAAAGTACAAGTGGTGTTGCTAAACCTGCAAGTACTAAAGATACTTCTTCAAAACGTTGCCAATCTTTAGCTCTTCCGCTCCAACCAAAACTTAATATTGAATATACTCTTTTATTGAATGGAGTTATTGCTCTATCTCTTAACATTGCAAAATCAGGAAGTAAACCAGTCCACCAGAAGACTAGTGATACAGAAAGATACGTAGAAATTGCAAATACGTCCCAAAGAAGTGGTGAATTAAAGTTAACCCACAATGAACCAAACTGATTAGGAATTGGAACTACCCAATAAGCTAACCATGGGCGACCCATGTGAATGATTGGAAATAAACCTGCTTGAACAACCGAGAAAATGGTCATTGCTTCTGCAGAACGGTTAATCGCCATTCTCCATCGTTGACGGAAAAGTAAAAGTACAGCAGAAATTAATGTTCCTGCGTGACCGATACCAACCCACCAAACGAAATTGGTAATATCCCAAGCCCAACCTACAGTTTTGTTTAGTCCCCAAGAACCAATACCTGTAGAAACGGTATAAACGATACAACCTATTCCCCAAAGGAAAGCTGCTAATGCGATTGAAAAAACGGTCCACCATTGTTTGTTTGCTCTTCCTTCAACTGGAGCGGCAACATCGACAGTCACATCGTGATAACTTTTATCACCAATAACTAATGGTTTTCTAATGGGTGCTTCGTAGTGAGACGACATAATCCTTTATCTTGTTTCTTAATTAATCTTTTTTAAACTAGGTATTTCTAACTTTTACGTGGTAGATAACGTTAGGTTTTGTTCCTACGTGCTCTAATAAATGATACATTCTTTTGTCTTCAAGTAATTCTGTTACTTTAGATTCTTTATCATTTACATCTCCAAACTTCATTGCTCCAGTAGAACAAGCGTTTGAACAAGCCGTTTGGAATTCACCGTCTTTTATTTCTCTTCCGTCACGTTTTGCATCAAGAATTGTTTTTTGCGTCATTTGAATACACATAGAACATTTCTCCATTACTCCACGAGAACGAACGTTAACATCTGGGTTGATAACCATACGTCCTAAATCATCATTCATATGATAATCGAATTCGCTGTTTTTGTTATACAAGAACCAGTTAAAACGACGTACTTTATATGGACAGTTGTTAGCACAATAACGCGTACCAACACATCTGTTATAAGCCATTTGATTTTGACCTTGACGACCATGCGATGTTGCGGCTACTGGACAAACAGTTTCGCAAGGTGCATGATTACAATGTTGACACATTACTGGTTGGAATGCAACTTGAGGATTATCCGCAGGATGCTCCATTTTTCTGAAACCTCCTAAAGATCCTTTAGTCTCTTCATTACCAGAAATAAAAC
The DNA here is from genome assembly GCF_043778725.1 of Flavobacterium sp. Lineage (GTDB taxonomy): Bacteria > Bacteroidota > Bacteroidia > Flavobacteriales > Flavobacteriaceae > Flavobacterium. The sequence goes on from NZ_JAYWFT010000006.1 coordinate 53,840, forward strand.
CAACTAAATCTAATCCGTCAAAATTTTCTTTTTTCTCATTGTCACCAGCAAAAGTATTTTCAGAAGAATAATATCTATCAATACGCAACCAGTGCATATCGCGACTTCTTCTTACTTCATCTTTACCAACAACTGGCACATTATTTTCGGCGTGACATGCAATTACACATGCTCCACAACCAGTACAAGCATTTAAATCTATAGATAAGTTAAAATGATGTCCTATTGAACGATCAAATGATTCCCATAAATCTACTTTAGTAGCCTCTACCTCTTTGTGGTCTAAAGATACCATAGGAACGGGATTCCATTCTCTACTATCTTTAGCCGTATTGAAAATCTCAAGAGTAGTTTCTCTAACAATATCGCCTCTACCCATTAAAGTTTTTTGTGATTGTACACATGCAAACTCATGTTCACCACTTCCTTTAGAAATAGTTGCAGATTGAACATTATTAAAATTATTATAAAAAGCATAGGCATTTAATCCAACTTGCATTTCTTCTTTTAATGAAGCCTTTTTACCATAACCAAGAGCTAAACCTAAAGTATTAACTGCTTGACCTGGTTGCACAATTACAGGAACATTTTCTAATTTAGTTCCGTTAACTGTAAGTGTAACATAACTTCCGTTAAGACCACCATTAGCAACAATTTTATTTTCTAAACCTAATTTAGTTGCATCAGCTTGAGAAACTGTAATATAGTTATCCCATGAAACTCTTGTAATTGGATCTGGAAACTCTTGTAACCAGGGATTATTAGCTTGTTGACCGTCACCTAAACCAGTTTTAGTGTACAATACTAATTCAAAACCTTGAATAGGCTTAGACTGAGACAAAGCACTTGCAGCACTTGCATAATCTGCAGTTCCACCAGCGATTGCAGTTACTCCAGAAAAAGATAATCCGTCATGAAGCACTTTATTCCAAGTAGTACCTGCAGTATATGCAACAGAATTAGATTTTATGTAATCGTAATAAGAACCTGCAACACCATTCCAAGACATTAAAGCTTCTTGAAATTGTTTTGTATTAAATAAAGGACGAATTGTAGGTTGAACCAAAGAATAAGTTCCTTTAGTCAACATATGATCATTCCATGATTCTAAATAGTGAGGTGCTGCTGCAGCAATCGTAACTTTTTCGGCAGTTTCATCTTCTCTTAGAGAAAATGCTACCGAAGTTTTTACTTTTTTCAATCCTTCAACAAAAGCACTACTGTTAGCTAAGGTATATACTGGATTAACACCGCTCATAATTAAAGTTCTTACAGAACCAGCTTTCATATCGGCAATTAATTGAGCAACTTTTTCGTTAGAACCTTTTCTTATTAATCTTGCACCAGCAGTTAACAAAGCTTCACTTTTTATAACTTGATTGATGGCAATAACTAATAATTGTGCATTTTTATCTTGAATACCAGAAACTAATAAACCTTTAGTTCCAGCATCTTTTAATTGTTTAGCAGCTTTTACAACTTCTGACTCATTTTCAATTTTACCAACTGAAACGGAAGAACCAGTAATAGTATTGTAAATTTTAACTAAAGCATTTTTTTGACTTGCAATTGACATTGGAATTCTTTTATCAGCAGCAGCACCAGAAAGTGTCATGTTTGCCTCAAATTGAAAATGCTTAGACATTTTACCTGCTTGCGGGACTCTTCCTTTAGCATATCCAGCATCGTAGCTTCCACCTTGCCAATCTCCTAAAAAGTCAGCATCAAGAGAAACTATTGTATTAGCTTTAGAGAAATCGTAATCAGCTAAAGCTCTTTCACCATAAACAGCTTCAAAAGCATCCAAAGCCGTAGATTCAGAAACTGAATCATAAATTACATGTTTAGCTGTTGGATTTTTTGCAATGAATTCAGCAATTAACTTTTCAGTTGATGGACTTGCTAGGGTGTTTGTCAATAATACTACTTGTTTTCCAGTTGTCTTTGCATCTGCTAAACTAGCCTTAATTTCAGCATCCACGGTGCTCCAAGAAGAAGATTTAGAATCTTTCTTTGGTGATTTTAGACGCATACTATCATACAATGACAATACAGAAGCGTGAACTCTTGCATTTGCGGCAAAACTTGCACCTTGAATTGTATTATTTTCAATCTTAATTGGACGACCTTCTCTTGTTTTGACTAAAAGATTTGCAAAATCAAAACCATCAAACATGGTTGTAGCGTAAAAATCAGCTACACCAGGAATAATTGTATCTGGTTGAACCACATAAGGAATTGATTTGTGAACTGGTCCTTCGCATGCAGCCAACGAAGCAGCTGCAGTTGTAAAACCAACGTACTTTAAGAAATCACGACGAGTAGTTGATGAAGATGATAACGAATCATTTGATAAGAACTCATCCGTTGGGATTTGTTCAACAAATTCATTATTTCTAAGCGTCTCAACAATAGAACTATTTTCGTTTAGTTCCTCAACACTTTTCCAGTATTTTTTGTTAGATGACATCGTATATAAATATTAGCTTCTTAATAATTTGATTAATAGTGACATTTACCGCATTCTAAACCTCCCATTTGGGCAGCAGTTAATTTGTCTACATTATATTTTTTGGAAAGTTCTTTATGAATTTTATCATAGTAAGCATTTCCTTCCATTTTAACTTCTGTTTTACGGTGACAATCTATACACCATCCCATTGTCAATGGAGCAAATTGCTTTTGCACTTCATAGGTTTGAACTGGACCATGACATTTTTGACATTCAATACCTGCAACCGTAACGTGTTGTGAGTGATTAAAGTATGCAAAATCAGGAAGATTATGGATTCGAACCCATTTCACAGGCTCAGTTTTACCAGTATATTTAGTGCCATCCCATCCTACTGCTTTGTACAATTTTTGTATTTCACCGTCATAAAAAGCTTTTGAATGGTCCGCTGTTGCAGTAGTATCCGAAACTTCTGCTATATTCTTATGACAATTCATACAAATATTCAAAGAAGGAATACCAGCGTTTTTACTAACTCTTGCGGAAGAGTGACAATATTTACAATTAATACCATTGCTACCTGCGTGAATTCTATGTGAATAATGAATTGGTTGCACTGGAGCATAATCTTGATCAATACCAACCTGCATTAAGAATCCATAAACAAAGAAAGCACTTGCCAATAAAAATATTATTGAAGCAACAACCATCAAAAATTGATTTTTAACGAATGCTTTCCAAATTGGCATCGTAGCGTCTTTCTTAGCTTTTTCAATACCATTAGCTTTAGCAATCTTGGTTAAAACATTGTTCACAAGAAACAACATCACAACAAGCATTAACATTACTAGAGATAGCGCACCAAGAACAACCGTGTTTGACAAACCACCTTCTTCACTTTTAACATCAATTGGAGCAACAACATCAACTTTTTTCTCCACCTCATCAGTGTAAGCGATTATATTATCAATATCTGCGTTTGATAATTGAGGAAAAGCAGTCATCACACTTGGTTTGTACTCGTCCCAAAGTTTTACTGCATCCGCATCTCCAGATTTTATTAGGGCAGAACTATTTTTAATCCAGCCATAAAACCAATCTTTTTTGTGACGTCCTGAAACGCCTCTAAGCGCTGGACCAGTCATCTTCCTGTCTAGGTTGTGACACGCTGCGCAATTTGCATTAAATAATTCTTTCCCTTTCACCGCATCGCCTCCAGCAGTTGCCGCAGGAGCCATTGCAGTTGGAGCAGCGACTGGAGTAGCCGTTGCAGCCGGTGCAGCTGTTTCTTGAGCAAATGAAGAAATTGAGATAGTTAGCATTAAAGCTAAACCAAATGAATAAATTCTAGAAATCGAACTATGGTTACCCACTTTTTTCATATTATAAATGATTATCGACTAAATTGTGGTATGATTTTTTCTATATCATCAGAAAACATCAATACTCTTTTTTTAAAACTTGAGCAAAAATACGATTTATGAGCTATTCTCAAAACCTTAAATATATCTTAATTATTAATTTATATTAATTCTAAATAATTTTTTTAATATCGCATTATCTTATAAGTATTACATTTGCATTAAAATCAAACCATTATGAAATTTTTAAAACAAAAAGAGGGTCTAAAACGAGTAATTATTATTTTAATTTTTTTTAATTTTAACACTATTATAGCTCAAAGTGTTACTGTCAATCAAGACCCAAAATTTGAGCAACTTTTAAACGAAAAAAGAAAAGTAAACTCCTCATTAACAGTAAATAATAGATATAAAATTCAGATTTTCAATGGCCCAAGTGAGGAGTCTAAAAAAACGTTAATTCAATTTAAAAAGGAGAACAAAAACTATGATGCTACAATAGTATTTAACACACCAATATACAAAGTATGGGTAGGAAATTTTAAAACAAGAATTGAAGCTGAGCGGAATTTAAATGTTTTAAAGAAAAAATATCCAAATGCAATTTTAATTAAGCCAGGTAAATAAATTTAATCACAAAAAAAATCCCGAATTACTTCGGGATTTTTTTTACTTATTTACTATTTTAATTTTTTCTTAACCATTACTTCTTGGTAAGCTTCTATGATATCCAGTTGCTCTATGTCGTTATAATTCTTGATTTGAATTCCACAATCATAACCTTTAGAAACATCTTTAACATCGTCTTTAAATCGTTTTAAAGCTGTAAGTTCACCAGTAAATATTACTACACCCTCTCTAATAATACGAATCTTAGAATTTCTAAAGATTTTACCGTCTGTAACCATACATCCAGCAATAGTTCCAACCTTAGAGATTTTGAATGTTTCACGAATTTCGGCAGTTCCAGTAATTTCTTCTTTCATTTCTGGAGATAACATTCCTTCCATTGCATCTTTCAAGTCATCAATTGCATCATAGATGATTGAGTAGTTTCTGATATCAATTTCTTCTTTATCGGCAAGTTGTCTTGCATTCCCAGCTGGACGAACATTAAATCCGATAATAATCGCATCAGATGCAGAAGCCAACATAACGTCAGTTTCAGTAATAGCTCCAACACCTTTATGTATAATATTAATTTGAATTTCTTCGGTAGATAATTTTGCAAATGAGTTAGAAAGCGCTTCAACAGAACCATCAACGTCACCTTTAAGGATAATGTTTAATTCTTTAAATTGCCCAAGTGCTATACGACGTCCAATTTCTGCAAGAGTAATATGACGTTGCGTTCTTACTGATTGTTCGCGCATTAATTGAGTACGTTTCGCAGCAATTTGTTTTGCTTCTCTTTCGTCTTCAAAAACGTTAAATTTATCTCCAGCAGTTGATGCTCCGTCCAATCCTAAAATAGATATTGGAGTTGACGGTCCGGCAATTTTAATATTGTTTCCTCTTTCATCATGCATCGCTTTTACTTTACCATGATTTTTACCTGCCAATACATAATCTCCAACTCTTAAAGTTCCAGATTGTACTAATATTGTAGAAATATAACCTCTACCTTTATCCAATTGTGCTTCTACAACTGTTCCTACAGCAGGTTTATTTGGATTAGCTTTCAAGTCAAGAATTTCAGCTTCAAGCAATACTTTTTCAAGCAATTCTTTAACTCCTGTTCCTGCTTTTGCAGAAATATCATGTGACTGATATTTTCCACCCCAATCTTCAACTAGCAAATTCATAGCTGCTAATTTTTCTTTTATTTTTTCAGGATTAGCATGTGCTTTATCCACTTTATTGATTGCAAAAATCATTGGAACTCCAGCTGCTTGTGCATGAGAAATTGCCTCTTTTGTTTGTGGCATGATGTCATCATCGGCAGCAATTACAATAATTGCAATATCTGTTACTTGAGCTCCACGAGCACGCATAGCTGTAAACGCTTCGTGACCAGGTGTATCCAGGAATGTAATTTTTTGTCCGTTATCTAACTGTACGGCATAGGCACCAATGTGCTGAGTAATACCTCCAGATTCTCCAGCGATAACATTTTCTTTACGAATGTAATCCAATAAAGATGTTTTACCATGGTCAACGTGACCCATAACAGTAACAATTGGCGCTCTAGTAACTAAATCTTCATCTCTATCTGCTACAACTTCAATTGAATCTTCAATATCTGTAGTTATAAATTCAACTTCAAATCCGAATTCATCAGCAACGATTGTTAACGTTTCTGCATCAAGACGTTGATTCATAGTAACCATTATTCCTAATGACATACAAGTTCCGATAACTTTAGTAATTGGCACATCCATCATGGTAGCAACTTCACCAACTGTAACAAACTCTGTTACTTTGATTGTTTTGCTTCCTTCATCTATTGCTCTTTGCTCGTCGTCTGAACGTTGACGGTGCGTATCTCTTTTATCTCTTCTGTATTTGGCAGCTTTAGATTTAGAACCTTTACCTTGCAATCTTTCAAGAGTTTCTTTAATTTGGTTTTTAACCTCTTCTTCGGTAGGCTCAACTTTTTGAACAATTGCTGGTCTATTTCCTTTTTGGAAACCTCCACCACCACCTGGTTTATTGGCTACAAATTTATTTCCACCTGTACCTGCTGGTCTATTTTGACCACCAGTTGCATTTCCTCCTGGAGTTCCTGGACGAGTTTCACCTGGTTTTGGCGGAATTCTTTTACGTTTATTTTTATTAGGATCCGGATTTACCTTGCTACCACTATTTATTTTTGGAGTTTCAACTTTCTTTTTGGGTTTGTTGAATTGTGATAAATCTATTTTTTGACCGGTTAAAGTTGGTCCAGAAAGATTTTGATATTGAGTAGTGTGTGTTTCATCCACTACTGGTTGTTCTTCTACTACAACTTTCTCTATCTTTTCTATCTTCTCTTCTTTTTTCTCAACTTTTGGAGTTATAGAAATTGTCTCTTTGGGAGTTGCTTTTTCAATAATAGGATTCTTTTTCTCTTCAATCTTAACTTCTGGAATTATAATTTGAGGAGCTTTCACTTCTTCAACTTTAACTTCTGGAAGTTTTACTTCTGGAGATTTTACTGGTTCAATCTTATTAGTTGCGACAGGAGCTTTTGGTTCTAAATCAATTTTTCCAACTTGTTTAGGCCCAGAAACTACTGCTTTAGCTTTAATTACTTCAAGACGTTGACGCTCTTCTTCTACTCTTTTCTTGTCCTCAATT
>NZ_JAYWFT010000007.1:0-2748 GCF_043778725.1 Flavobacterium sp.
AAGAAAGAAAATCTAATAGGTTTTTTATTAAGTATATAAAATTTAACACAAATACTATGCGTGCATAATAAATTTTTTATATCTTTGAAATCGGAACTAAAACGTTGTCGTAAAATGACACCTTATAAGAAAGAACCGATTTTACATCCAATTGAATTCGAAAAATAAAACAAGTAAAATCGTTACTGTAAAAAATGAAAGAAAAAACAATAGACTATATACTTCGTGCTACATGGCAAGCTGTTTCAAGAATGTATAACGAAGAAGCGTCAAAATTTGATGGTTCCATGGCAATAGGTTTTGCTCTTTTAAGCATTGATAAAGAAGAAGGAACACCATCTACAGCAATAAGTTCAAGAATGGGTATGGAAGCAACTTCTTTAACAAGAACATTAAAAACATTGGAAGAAAAGGGATTAATAATTAGGAAAAAAAATCCAGATGATGGTCGTGGCGTTTTAATTTATCTAACTGATTTTGGGAGACAAATGCGAGCACAATCTAAAGAGACAGTGCTTAAATTTAATGAAAGTATTCGAAAAAATATATCCGAAGAAAAATTGCAAAATTTTATGGAAGTTGCAGATATTATTAATGATTTGATTGCTGAGAAAAAGATATTTTAAATTAGATAATAGAGGAGAGACAAATAGATGAAAGACAAATCCGAATTTAAGAAAAAGTCTAGCATCTTTTAGTCTATAATCTCTTCTCTTAAATAAAAAACAAATGAAAAGATTAATTAAAAAAGTGGCAGTAGTTGGATCTGGAATCATGGGTTCTGGAATTGCATGTCATTTTGCAAACATTGGAATTGAAGTTTTGCTTTTGGATATTGTTCCGAATGCCTTAACCGAAATCGAAGAAAAAAAAGGTTTAACTCTTGAAAGTAAAATTGTTCGCAACCGATTGGTAAACGATCATTTAGCCAATGCTTTAAAAAGTAGCCCATCGCCTATTTACAATCAGAAATTTGCAAATCGAATTACTACTGGAAATACAACCGATGATATGGCGAAAATTGCCAATTATGATTGGATTATTGAAGTGGTTGTAGAACGTTTGGACATCAAAAAGTTAGTATTTGAACAAATCGAAAAGTACAGAAAACCAGGAACTTTAGTAACTTCAAATACTTCTGGTATTCCAATAAAATTCATGAGCGAAGGACGAAGTGACGATTTTCAGAAGCATTTCTGTGGAACACATTTCTTTAATCCAGCTCGTTATTTAAAATTATTCGAAATCATTCCTGGACCACAAACATCCTCAGAAGTGTTGGATTTTTTAACTAATTACGGTTCACAATTCCTTGGAAAAACATCAGTAGTTGCCAAAGATACACCAGCATTCATCGGAAACAGAATTGGAATTTTCGGAATTCAAAGTTTATTTCACTTGGTTACCGAAATGGGTTTGACTATTGAAGAAGTGGATAAATTAACTGGTCCAGTTATTGGTCGACCAAAATCGGCAACTTTTAGAACTGTTGATGTTGTTGGTTTAGACACATTAGTTCACGTTGCCAACGGAATTTATGAAAACTGTCCCAACGACGAAGCACATGAATTGTTTAAACTTCCAACTTTCATCACCAAAATGATGGAAAACAAATGGTTGGGAAGCAAAACTGGTCAAGGTTTTTACAAAAAAGAAGGAAAAGAAATTCTAACTTTGGATTTAGGTACTTTAGAATATAGAGCTGCAAAAAAAGCAAATTTTGCAACATTAGAATTGACTAAAACCATTGATAAACCAATCAATCGTTTTAAAGTTTTAGTAAAAGGAAAAGACAAAGCAGGCGAATTCTACAGAAAATCATTCTCGTCAATGTTTGCTTATGTATCGAATAGAATTCCAGAAATTTCAGACGAATTATACAAAATCGACGATGCCATGAAAGCCGGTTTCGGATGGGAAAATGGTCCGTTCGAAATTTGGGATGCCATAGGTGTTGAAAAAGGAATCGAGTTAATGAAAGCCGAAGGTTACGAGCCAGCAGCTTGGGTTACCGAAATGTTAGCTTCTGGAACTACAAGTTTTTATGCTGTAAAAGAAGGTGCAACTTATTTCTACAATATTCCAAATAAATCACAGACGAAAATTCCGGGACAAGATAGTTTTATCATTCTAAACAACATTCGTGAAGCTAAAAAAGTTTGGAGTAATTCGGGTGCGATTATTCAGGATTTGGGCGACGGAATTTTGAATTTAGAATTCCAAAGCAAAATGAATACCATTGGTGGCGATGTTTTGGCAGCTATCAATAAAGCTATCGATTTATCAGAAAAAGAATACCAAGGATTAGTTATCGGAAATCAAGCAGCCAATTTTTCTGTTGGTGCCAATATCGGAATGATTTTCATGATGGCAGTCGAACAAGAATACGACGAATTGAACATGGCTATCAAAATGTTTCAAGACACTATGATGCACGTTCGTTATTCTGGGATTCCAGTAGTAGTTGCGCCACACGGAATGACTTTTGTTGTTTTAAGATTTTTACATGATTTTCAAATAGAAATCATTTCATCATTATCAAAGATTAAAAATAAAAATTTGCTTGCGAGTTTATTGTCGCGGTCATCCACTATTGCCAGTTGGGATGCATGATCGTCCAAAAGAATCCTGTGTGAAGTGCTTCTGTCCCAAATGCAGGGATGTTTATACCCCACAACTGCTGAGAAATAGGAGCACAGATGGAGTCGCTTTTGGTACGTCGCTTCCCCACCTTTTACTCCAGCGTAT